>JBDKTZ010000498.1:0-5943 GCA_039679975.1 Prolixibacteraceae bacterium | reverse complement strand
AAAAAGAACATTTTGCAATCGGTGCCTTGCTATCTTCTTTTGGTCGTTTTTGTTGTTTGTGGCTGCAGGAGCGCCAATAAACCCACCTCTGAGCAAACAGATACAGACGAAGGGTTTATTCCGATATTTGACGGAAAGACACTCAGTAACTGGGAAGGAGACCCGGCATACTGGCGCGTTGAAAACGGGTGCCTGACAGGAGAAGTTACGCCAACCACCCTCCTCGACCGCAATACTTTCGTTATCTGGAAGGGAGGAGCGCCAAAAGATTTTGAAATGAAGCTGGAATTCAGGATTTCGAAGAACGGGAACAGCGGCATCAACTACCGGAGTGAACCAATCGACACCATTCCCTTTGCGTTGAAAGGTTACCAGTGTGATATCGACGGACAAAACCGCTATACCGGGCAGAACTACGAGGAGCGGAAACGCACCACCCTGGCTTACCGCGGGCAGAAGGTAATTGTAAACGTTCAGGCCAATGCGGAAATGCCCGGCTCATTGAACAGCAATATTCAAAAAAACGCATGGCAAAGTGTTGAAGTAACCGGATCGCTGGGTGAGCCCGACTCGCTTAATACGTATATTCATGACGAAGACTGGAATACCTGTCATCTTGTGGTCAACGGAAACCGTATGCAACATTACATCAACGATGTGCTCATGAGCGATGTGACCGACAATGACAGCATTAACCGGAGCTTCTCGGGTCTGATTGGCGTACAGGTGCATGTCGGCCCGCCGATGAAGGTGGAATACCGGAATATCCGCTTAAAAGAATTTAAGCAGGACCAGTAACATGAACCGGCGCTTATTCGGCTCAGATGAATGAAAAATATAAGCTGGTTACTATACAGTCAAACAGAGAATGGTGCATATGGAGATGAAAAGTAAACTGTCAAAGCGACTTGCTGACATTGTAAACGCGCTTCCATTAAAAGATGGAATCAGGGTTTTGGAAATTGGTTGCGGCCCGGGTGCAATGGCGCGGGAAATCTCGGAGCGGATCGGCAACGGCCATGTTCTGGCTATTGACCGTTCGGCAAAAGCAATTCAACAGGCGATGATGGGATCGAAGGCTGAAATTGAAACGGGCAGGCTTTCATTCAGCCAGGCCGCCATTGAAGAATTCGACCTTCGGCCCGGTGAAAAGCCGTTCGATATCGCCGGCGCTTTTATTGCTGCACCGGAATAAATTCGATCGACCAGTTCGTATTGTTTTTCCCTTTCCGCAAAACCGACAATTCTGTTCCTGCACTGTTCGCGAACACATAATGCGCTTCAACTTCGTAAGCCGCAGTCTGCGCGTCAGGTTGATAAAAATTGTCGTAGATATAAGTCTTAACCAGCGTATAATCGTTGTCTTCGAACTGGTAAATTTGTGAAGAAATAGTCTGATAGTCTTGTTTGGCCAATCCAAAAATTGAATGAGTCGCATTGCAATGGTCGATCCAGGGGATTGCATTGTAGGTGTCGCCCGGGTATTGTAAGTTCCCGATAGGCGAAAGTCCGGCGCTAATGTAACCGTCTTTGGAGATTATCTCCGATACCCGATAAACACTGCCAGATGCGCTCACAATGTAGTCACCTGCAACCCAAAAGTCCCTGAATGATTCGAAAATCTCTGCCTTTTCACTTCTGTTGCTCAGGTCGTAAACATAAACGCCGGCTGAAAGTTCCGTTTCGGAACCAATCAGATAATCCTGGTTTGGAATCTTTTTAATCTGACAGTCTTCATAGACTGAACTGCCTTTGGTGACATTACCGTCAGAAAGGTTGACCCAGTAGATATTTGTCCACTGAATAGTATAATTTCCGCTCTCGGTGTAAGTGCACCAGTCGTTTGCTGCAAATTCGATATCAGCCAAAATGCCGGTTACATCCACTGTTTTTGTTACTGAATTGGTATTCAAATCCAGTGTGCTGATCATTCCGCCGTGACCAACGAGTGCTTTTGTATAATCTTCGGAAATTGCCAGGCAGGTTGGCGCCTTGCTCAACGCAATTTCATGAGAAACGGTTTTGGTTGTTACGTTATAGGCCACCAGCTTATTAGGCTGACCGGTAACGTAATACAGGGTGTTCGTGTTTTTGTCGAAGGTTGCATCCGTAATATTCCCTTCCAAAGCCCTAATATTTGCGTTACCACCGGGCGTACGAACCAGTACGCTGATGGGATATGACGGATTGTCCGGGTCATTCGATTTCAGATAAACGGTTGCCGAATTCAGCCCCGGTTCAAGCTTAGTCCGGTCACAGGTGAAAACAACCTCGGTCGAAGAAGCATAAGGCAGGCTCATTCCATTTAGGGGCAAGACTGTGAGCCAGTCGGGCAGGCCTTCGATACGCCATGAAAGAATGCCATTCCCGTTGTTGCTAAAACTTAGTGCCTTGCTGGAAGCGGATGTTCCAAAGTTGACCGGCAGGCTATAAGAATAGACAGCCAGTTTTGGTGTTCCCAGGTCGGCCGAAACAGTTATCGCTATTTGCGGATTGTTTTTATCGTTAGTTTTCAGCATGATGGTTCCGACAGGATTACCCTGGATAGCTTTTTCTGTGTTGAGTGTAAGGGGGATTGATGCAGTGGCCCCTTGCCCCAGTATAATTGATGTCAAGTCAATCTGGTCCATGTTTACCGACAGCCATTCGGGCATGGCTTTGATGTCCCAAAGCAAAATGCCATTGCCCGTGTTGGAAATCTGTAACTGATTGTTGTAATTGCTGTAGCTTATTTCAAGTGTACGGCTTACCTGAACGGAAGGATCACCCTCGGTAATGTAATAAACCGGGACGGCATATGTTTTTTTGCCCGCCTCGACCAGCATCTGTTCAATATAAATGCCTGTTTTTGAGTAATCTGCAATAGCGTTTGCTTTGCAGTGAATGGTTGCAATTCCGTTCACAAAGCTGCCCGAATTGTCGTCAGTGTTTAGCCAGTCGGGTTTACTGGTAATGCTGAATTCCGAGTTTCCGGTACCTTCGCACCGGAACTGATAATCGTCGGCCTCCCATGAAGGTGAAATGATAATGGCCGACTCGGCCACACCGGAAACATCGAGGCGCTCATTCACAAACTCATCGCTGCACGAAAAGAGTAAGGCGACGGTCAACGACAATATACTGTTTTTCAAAAGCTGGTTCATAGTTAATTCTTTCATTACCAACGCGGGTTAAAAATTGTAGCGGACACTAAAACCGTAATCGAGGTGGGAAACACTGAGCGCTTTGTCGAGTTCCTGATCCTCTTCATTATAGTTTAAACCCTTAACCGAAACTTTATGAAGTTTCGCCCAGATAAAATTTGCCGCCACACCTGCCGATAACTGAGGTGTAAAACAGTATTCGAGTGACACACCGCCTTTGGCTCCGAAAGTTTTACCTGTGGTGAGCGAATTTGCCTGGTCATAATAGTACGGGGGTTGTCCTTCATAATGATCATTATTGCCCCAATAAATCTGATATTCATTGCCCCTGCTTTCGCCGCGGAACAGAGCGATACCGGGCGACAGCGTTTCTGAAATTTTTATTTTCTGCCGCCGGCCGGCAAATTGCTGAAACAAAACAGAAGGGCCTGTAAAATGGGTATAAAGCTTTTCATGGATGTTCGCATTGGCATATACGGGAACGTTCATGCCCCCATCTCCGCTGATCAGAAATTCGCCCTCCGATGCTGATTGGGTGAAGGAATATTCGGCGCCAAGCCCCATAAAGGTTGTCAGCAGATAATGAAAACCCGCATTCAGATGATACCCGTTTTTGAGTTTGCTGATGTAATCGTCGGCCTCTGAAGCCGGAACCCCCGCTGCTGTCAGGGTACTTCTGTAACCATCAAAATCCGAGAATGAATGGGACAGACCTCCCTGCAATGAGAACAAATAACGGCGCTCAGGTTCCTGCCGGTTCGTTTTAGGCCGGTAAAAGCCAGTATTCCCTGCCGACTTTCCTGCCCGGAAGTATTGCAGCACCTCTGCAACCGGTATTGATTTTCCTGTAAACTGGTTTCCGGAAGTTTTTTGCTCATAGCTTATACGCTCCGGCCCAACCGATAGGATGTGGCATTCGATCGTATCGTTCGCAGTTGTAATAATTTTGTCCTGTGCCTTTGTTTCAGGCAATAACAACATGAAAAATAACAAAATAAGCAGCGATTGTTTCATGGAGAATGCGTCGTTTTTGGTTTTTCTGTAGCTGTTTCCGTCCTTCCAAAAATAAGACATTCTCCCCAGTTTTTTTGTAACATAGTGTATTTTATTTGAGTTAAATTTTAACATTTCAGGTTTCGAAGTTTCGGAGTTTGACCGGGAATACCGGCTAATTGAACAATCGTTTCGAACGTCAATCGTTTTTCTTTCGAAGAACATCAATCTTTTTATTTGAAAAGACAGAAAGAAAAGTAAACTTTGCGGCGCAAACATTCTGCAGGTATAATGCCTGGTTGAACAAATTTTCATCTAACGGAATTATCAACACATGAAAACCGTCCTCAAACTGATAATTAAAGCATAGTTAACCTCGGAGGATCAGGGGTTATATTTTCAGGATATATTCCTGAAAATGTATGTTTGTGTCTAAAAATTAAAAATTTATTACCCTCAGTGACACATGGCTGAATTCGTCTAAATGCTTCAAAATGCTAAACAGAGTATGTAATTAGAGGTGTGTCTGAGGTGAATTATTCTCCATTAAAAAGTAAAAGTATGTTCGATATAAGAAAAATACAGGAACAGGCTATATATAAAGCAGTTCGCTCCGAGAGCGACAATGACACCGCTCGGTTTATTGTAGCCGGGAGCGGGGAAGACAATCCGACATGGGTGAAAAATGTAATGAGACGGTTGGAAGAAAGGTTCGATATCTCCACCGTGAAAAAAATCAGGATGAACTGCCAGTGCGGTTATGGGATGGATGAAAAATTAGCCCTGGTAAAAGAGCTGATGGCCTCGTCTGCCAGTCTGGAAGAGTTTGCCGGCAACGATAAGGCCAGAGCTGCCGGTTTATCTTACCGGAACGGCGAATTGTATTTGCAGTTCCCGTTTTGTCCGTGTCCGATGCTTGCCGAAATAGATCAGTTGGAGACCAGCACCTGGTGCCAGTGTACAACCGGGTATAGTAAGGTTCTGTTCGAAAAAGCATTTGGATGCGAAGTCGACGTGGAATTGCTCAAAAGTATAAAAATGGGCGATGACATTTGTTTGATGAAAATAATCCCCCGCAGTCCGGTTTTTAGTTGAACCCTTCAGCATAGTTGGAGAAAGAGCCTTCTCCAACTATGCTTCTCATTCTTATTGCTGAAAAAGAGGGCGGTTGAGTTTGAGCGTAAATGCATAATATCAACAAAAAACAGAAAAAATGAATCTAAAAAATTGTCAGCCGGTGTTGTTTGTAAAAGATGCCGGAGTATCGAAAAAGTTTTATACCGGGCTTCTTAAGTTTACCGTGGTCATGGACAATGGCGGAGTAAACATCACTTTTAAGGAAGGCTTCACTGTTTGGCAAATCTGGTCGGGTAATATCATTCCCCAAACACTTGGAGCTGAGAATATCACCAATCAGAACAACACCAGCCGTTTTGAGTTATGTTTTGAAACCAACGAGCTGGATCAAATCTACCAAGTGCTTAAACAGCATAAAGTGAAATTTCTGCATGAAATAAACACTGAGCTTTGGGGACAGCGGACTATTCGTTTTTATGATCCCGACGGACACCTGATCGAGGTGGGCGAGGAAATGTCGATCTTTCTTAAAAGGATTTATGAAGAGGAAGGGAAAGACCTGGAAGCTACTGCCAAACGGACTTTTATGCCGTTAGATGCACTCAGGCATTTTGTGCAGGGATCGTAAATCCAGATCTCCTTGAATATGTTTCGAACTCGGCAGATTTCTCAATTTCGTGAGGATATCCTCTTTATCGGATAATTTGTCTTGTATTTTTCTGATAATCTT
>JBDKTZ010000323.1:0-2403 GCA_039679975.1 Prolixibacteraceae bacterium | reverse complement strand
CTGATAACAAGGGGAGAGTGGTCAATTTTAAAAATACCATCATCATCATGACTTCAAACCTTGGTTCTCATTTGATCCAGGAAGGATTTGAACGAATGAATGACAAGAACAGGGGAGAGGTCTTTGAGCAAACCAGAACTGCAATTTTTGAATTACTGAGGAGTACCATCCGTCCTGAGTTTTTGAACCGGATCGATGAAACGATCATGTTCACTCCTTTAACAAGGGAAGACATGAAGGAAATCGTTCAGATCCAGTTTAACCGGATCGTAAAAAGGTTGAGTAATCAGAATCTGAAGCTGAGCATTTCCCCCGAGGCTATAAACTGGATTGCTTCAGTGGGATATGATCCCCAATACGGTGCAAGGCCAGTGAACCGGCTATTGCAGAAATATCTTCTAAATGGACTGTCCCGGGAAATCCTTTCAGGAAATATTTCAGCCAATCAATCAGTTATGGTCATATTGGAAGACGATGAATTGAAATTTCAACAGGTATAATAAAAAAGAGGCGTGAAGGCGCCTCTTTTTTATTATCATTTTTCGAATTCCTTTTTTAATTCTTGTTCTGCAAGAGTTATAACCCGAATAAATTCCTCCACATCGGCCGGATAGGAATCAATTTCAGTGCGCTGTTGAGTTTTAATCTGGAGTTGCTTTAAATGTATACCCAGTTCATTTAATCCAAACGTCATCACCGACGATTTAGCCTTGTGCGCTGTTTTACCAAGTGATTCCCATTGCTTATTCTGCAGATGCATTTGCATCTCATTTTTGAATTCTGTGATCTGTTCGAGAAATAATTCTATGAATTCTTTCATGACTGCTGTTTCTCCACCAGCTATTTCCTTTAAGTAGCTAAGATCGGTGAGTCTTTGCTTATTCATGGGTGTATTGATATTGTGGTACAATTATAATGAAAAAAACAGTTGATCAATTCAGTAGTTGAAGGAATCTTTGAGGTTTCGGACATAGAATTTGGTTTTTAAAATGAACGTAAGTTTTTTATTGGCGAATATCCTTAATTATTATACATCTGTTTGGTGGTATTATTCTTAATTTTATGATCTTTGAACTTTATATTTTTATTGCTTGGATGTTCCATTTTTAGGGAATCCTGAAAAATTACAGCGATAATTAGTTTCGTACAAAAAATATTTACGCATGAAGAAGACGGTCTTTAATCAACTCCATTGGAACGCAGGCGGTAAAATGGTTGAGTTTGCAGGTTTTGAAATGCCTGTGGAATTCAGTGGTATCAAGGATGAACACATGACTGTTCGCCAGGGTGTAGGAGTTTTTGATGTTTCCCACATGGGGGAGATCTGGGTGAAAGGTACACATGCTGCCGATTTGATTCAGTATGTTACCAGTAATGACATTACTGCACTTGTTGCGGGACAAGCGCAATATTCATGTTTCCCGAACGGGAAGGGAGGGATTGTTGATGATTTGCTGGTCTACTATTTTGGGCCCGGGAATTACCTGCTGGTTGTGAATGCATCCAATACGGAAAAAGACTGGGACTGGCTGGTGTCGCAGAACCGGTTTGGAGCTATCCTTGAAAATGCTTCTGACCAGACTGCTCAGTTGGCCGTACAGGGACCAAAAGCGATCCGTGTTTTGCAGAAATTGACTGAAGTGGATTTGACCGCTGTGAATTATTATAATTTCACAACTGGAATATTCGCGGGTGTTAATGATGTCATTATTTCGGCCACCGGATATACCGGCGCAGGGGGATTCGAACTTTACTTTGATAATCAGGACGGAGAAAAAGTCTATCAGGCCATTTTCGAGGCAGGCGAGGAATTCGGAATAAAGCCAATTGGCCTGGGAGCCCGCGATACTTTACGTCTGGAAATGGGTTACTGTCTGTATGGTAATGATATTGATGATACCACCTCTCCGATTGAAGCGGGTTTAGGATGGATCACGAAATTTAACGACCGGAATGAGTTCATTGATAAGGATTATTTGATGGTGCAGAAAGCCGAAGGGGTGACGCGTACCTTAAGAGGTTTCAGGATGATTGACAGGGGAATTCCCCGGCATGGCTATGAAATTGCTGACGCAGCGGGGAATATTGTCGGACATGTTACATCAGGCACGCAGTCTCCTGTTCTGAACAAAGGTATTGGCATGGGATATGTTTCAAAAGCTTATTCTGCTTTTGGCACTGAGATTTATATCATTGTACGGGATAAATTACTAAAGGCTGAAATTGTAAAAATGCCTTTTGTTATTCCTCAATAACATTACTCAGAAACCCATCAATTACCGGATGGGTTTTTTTATTGTTTTTGTTCCATTATCTTTGCTTCAAAACAGATTTAAGGGCGATGGTAACAGATCAGTTCCGTTTGGAAACCTGCTTTTCTCCTGCAATATATCAAAAACATGC
>JBDKTZ010000179.1:0-4682 GCA_039679975.1 Prolixibacteraceae bacterium | reverse complement strand
ATATTATCCATATTGCAACCCCTCCCCACTGGCATGGCATCATGTCAGTCATGGCCGCTCAGGCAGGTAAGGACGTGTGGTGCGAGAAACCCATGACCCGCACCATCGGCGAAGGTAAACGCGTGGTCGAAGCCATCAACGCAACCGGCCGCATGTTCCGTCTCAATACATGGTTCCGCTTCAAGGATAATTTTTATGGACTGGGAACCACCGTTAAGCCATTGAAAAAAGCCGTCCTGAGCGGGGCACTGGGATGGCCGCTCAAGGTAACCATCAGCGGAGTGACCGGCTTTGACTGGAAGTTCTACTGGGTCGGAAGAACCAACCTGCAACCGGAACCTGTTCCTGCAGTACTGGATTACGATATGTGGCTCGGGCCGGCTCCTGAAAAACCTTATAACAAACATCGCGTGCACCAGACGTTCCGGGGATACTGGGACTATGACGGCGGCGGACTGGGCGACATGGGGCAACACTACATCGACCCGGTCCAGTATATTCTGGATAAGGACAATACCAGCCCGGTAAAAGTCGAAATCGACGCCCCGCAGCAACACTATGATGCAATCGGCACCTGGAGAAAGATCACCTATACCTATGCCGACGGATGTCAGATCATCCTTGACGGGGAAAACAAAGACCAGAACGCTGCCTACATTGAAGGGCCCAAAGGAAAGATCTTCAAGGGATTCAGATCGGATATTCCTGGTCTGGATGAAATCATCGCCTCGTGTCCCGATCCTGAACCCCGGATCACGACCTTCAGCGAATCGGTACGCACCCGGAAGAAGTTTGCTTTGAATGAAGTCAACGGCCATCGTTCGGCAACAATCGTCAATATGGGAGTAATTGCCTTACGGCTGGGACGCAACCTGGAATTTGATCCGGATAAACAGGAATTTATCAATGATGATGAAGCAAATAAACTGATCAACCAACCCATGCGGGGCGAATGGAAAATATAAAACAGTACCAAGACACAAGTATCAAGATTAAGAATAAAATGAAACGACAAATACAATATATCTTTAGTGTTCTCCTGGTAATCATCCTGGCGGTTCCGGGTTTTACGCAGGATAGACGAACCCTCGATACAAAAGTGGCCGATATCCTGGCCCAGTTCCCTACTTCGACCACCGGACATACTGACCGGCTCATGAGCGAAATGGTGGCGCTCGGACCGGAAGGCCTGTCCAAATTCTTCAGTCTGGTCGTTCCTGCCGGGACCGGCGACGATACACAAGCCAGGTATGCGTTGTCGTCACTGGCGCGTTATGCAGGCGCCCCGGGTCGTGAAGAAGCCCGCAAGCTTGCAGAAACATCTTTCTTAGCAGCTTTAAATCAGGCATCAGACAAGGAAGTGAAATCGTATTACATCCGCGAACTGATGTTCTGCGGACAGACCCCCACCGTGGCAGCTTTGGGAAAATACCTGGAAGTCTCCGAATTGTCTTCTCCTGCAATTACGACCCTGACAACGATCGGGACAGACGAAGCTGCATCAGCCATTTTCTCGGCCGTTAAAAATCAGTCAGGTGATGCGCAAACAGAATTCATCAAAGCGCTTGGCACACTGAAATACAAGCCCGCTGAAACCTACCTGATTTCCCTTGCTGAAAAAGCAAGCCCTAAAGTCAAGAAACAGGTATATGCTGCACTGGCTCAAACAGGAAGTAAAGGTTCCCTGAAACTGTTCCAATCGGCTGCAGAAAAGGCAGCTTATTCGTCAGACGAGGCCGGGACAATGGTTTCATTTTTCGACTACGCCAAACAATTGGCCAAAAACGGTGAAATAAAGCTCAGTAATTCACTGGCTTCCGCGGCAATGAAAAACTGCACCAAAAAAGAACAACTGCATTTCAGGTCATCAGCCCTGGAAATTCTGCACGCCAATCAGGGAGAGGCTTCAACCCCATTGCTTCTCAAAGAGATTAAAACTACCGATAAAGCTTATCGCAATGCGGTTTTGAGAATCGCCGGAAATACGCTGAGTTCGAAAGAATCGGATCAGTGGGTAAAGGCATTCAGCAAGGTTCCGGCTGAAACACAGGCTGAGCTGCTTTTCTTCCTGGCCCCTCGTCAGGAAGAGGATATCCTTTCGAAGGTGATCCTGCCATCACTGAAGTCGACCAACGACGATGTACGTCAGCAGGCCATTCGGGCATTGGTGATCAATCAAAAGACGGTGGCTGTTCCCACTTTGCTCGACCAATTAAAACAGGTACAGAAAGAAGAAGACTATCCGGTATTAGAAGAAGCCCTGCTTACAGCCGGCTCAGCAAATGAAATTGACCAATTATCAGCCGCGCTGGATGAAATGAATGATGCAGGCAAAACTGTACTCATTCACGTTCTTGCCGACCGTCACGCCACCGCCGCCTTCGACCGGATAGAAAAACTTTGCACTTCCGGAAATCCTGATCTTCGCCTTGCAGCCTACACGGCACTCGGCAGCACCACAAAACCGGGCAATATCGGAAAACTGATCACGCTCCTCGAAAAATCGTCAGGACAGGAAACCGATGCCGCTCAGAAAGCGATCATTACTCTTTACGAAGCGAAAGACCACCCCGAATCGTCAGTCATTCTGAATGCATTGGCATCAGGCGCTCAAAAAGCCAAACTGATCCCGATATTACCATATCTGAACGACCGGAATGCACTGAAAAGCGTCATTGCTTTATTGAAAAGCGGGACGGCAACCGAGAAAGAAGCTGCATTCAAGGCCCTGGCCAATTGGAACGGGAATACTGCATTGCCTGCGCTTTATGATATTTTCAGCGGTAATGATTCATTCCGGGCTGCCGCACTCACCGCTTATCTTAGACAGGTGAGCCAGGCAGGCATTCCTGACGATCAAAAATTATTGTGGATCGACAAGATCATGAGCCAGTGCGCAACAGCAGGAGAAAAGAACCAGGTAATCACCGCTGCGGGTTCAGTAAAAACATTTCTCTCTCTGGTTTTTGTATCAACATACCTCGATCAGGAAGAGTTAAGCGCCGCTGCCGCGCAGGCTACCATGAAGATCGCCCTTCCTTCTTCCGGCGGAAAGAACGGACTTACCGGCCAGGTGGTTCGCGAAGCGCTGCAAAAAGCAAAAGAAAAGATCACCGGCAACGACAGCCAGTATTTCAAAATCGATATCCAGCAATACCTGGATAAAATGCCCGATGAAACCGGTTACGTTTCTATCTTCAACGGAAAGAACCTCGACGGATGGCAGGGATTGGTAAAAAATCCAATCGAGAGGGCTAAAATGTCACCCAAAACATTGGAAAAAGAACAGATCGCAGCAAACAAACGGATGATTGAAAACTGGGCTGTAAAAGACGGGTCCATTGTTTTTAACGGGAACGGCGATAACCTGTGTACGGTAAAAAGCTATAAAGACTTCGATATGATCGTGGACTGGAGGATCACCAAAAACGGTGACAGCGGGATTTATCTTCGCGGCACACCCCAGGTCCAGATCTGGGACACTGCTCGTGTGGATGTAGGCGCACAGGTCGGTTCAGGCGGCTTGTACAACAACGCGAAAAATCCTTCCAAACCACTGGTGCTGGCAGACAATGCCATCGGCGACTGGAACACCTTCCGGATCCGGATGGTCGATCAAAGGGTCACTGTTTACCTGAATGGTGTCCTCGTTGCGGATAACGTAATTATGGAAAATTACTGGGACCGCAACATTCCTATTTTCAGTGAAGGCCCCATCGAACTGCAGGCTCATGGCACTGACCTGGCTTTCCGGAATATCTATGTCCGTGAAATTAATCCCGATACGTCCAACCTGACAGAAGAAGAAAAAGCAGAAGGATTCACTTCACTTTTTAACGGACGTGACCTTGATCTCTGGATCGGCAACAAAACCGACTATGTGCCCGAAGACGGCGTAATCGGGGTGTATCCAACCCAGGGAGGACACGGGAACCTGTACACCGCGAAAGAATATTCCAATTTTATCCTGCGTTTTGAATTTCAACTTACACCGGGAGCCAACAACGGGCTGGGCATTCACGCTCCGCTGGAGGGTGATGCCGCTTACGTGGGAAAAGAACTGCAGATCCTGGATAATGAAGCCCCAATTTATGCCAACCTGCAGCCTTATCAATATCATGGCTCGGTTTACGGCATTATCCCCGCCAAACGCGGATATCAGAAACCGGCCGGACAATGGAACACACAGGAAGTAGTTGTGAACGGCGACCATTTCAAAGTGATCCTTAACGGCGAAGTAATCCTTGACGGCAATGTCAAAGAAGCTACAAAGAACGGAACTCCCGACCATAAGGAGCATCCCGGGCTGGAACGACACACCGGCCACATCGGATTCCTGGGACATGGTTCGGAACTGAAATTCCGCAACCTCCGGATCAAGGAATTGAAATAATTCAAAGCTCTTTCTTTATATTGAGTACGAACAACTGATTTTGTCCCCGGGATTACATAAATCCATATGAACAGTAAAAGCCTCCGGCAGAATGCCGGAGGCTTTTATTTTTAGTCCGGAAATTGACCTGCCGTTTAATCAGTCATTCCTACCATTAACTAAATAAATATTTTTAAATTTAATGGTTCCTTCCACCTTTGAAGAAACAAAACCAGACAACCATGGAACGAAACATTCCTCTTCCGCTCATCATTGCTCTATTAATCATCTCCCTGTTGGGAAATGCCGA
>JBDKTZ010000162.1:0-3867 GCA_039679975.1 Prolixibacteraceae bacterium | reverse complement strand
TGCCGGGATGTTTATTATCAAATGTTTCCAATACATCGGTTGTGTATGAAAACGTATATTCTGTCTCGTTGCCAAGATGTTTTAACTGATCCATAAATTACTGATTCACATTATTGCAAAAATCTATGCTCTCTGTCCTTTGCCCTATGCCCTTTGCCCGAGGTCACAGGTGGAAGGGCTTTTGTCGCGACACCGTCTGCGCTGAATTTTCACCCTGTCACCTTGTATCCTTGCCACTTTTCCACCCTCTTCCTGTCTCCGGTGTCCCTTCTCCGTTCTCCGCCATGCTCCATGCTCTACGCCCCGGTTCCTGTACTCCTGCTTCGCCTCTTTTTCAGGAAGCTCTCCAGTCCGTTCCGTCTAAGCTTACAGGCCGGACAATTGCCGCAGCCGTCACCTACTATCCCATTATAACAAGTCAGGGTTTCGTTCCGGACGAGGTCAAAGATACCCAATTGATCAACCAATTGCCAGATTTGCTCCTTATTTTTCCACATCAGCGGCGTATGAATCTGATACGCATAGTCCATCGACAGGTTCAGTGTTGCATTCAATGACCTGATAAATTCATCGCGACAGTCCGGATAGCCACTGTAGTCGGCCTGACCCACACCCGTAACCAGATGGTGAATATTTTTCGATTTGGCATAGATCGCCGCATATGTCAGAAACAGCATATTCCGGCCTTCGACCAGGGTATTGGGCGGACGATCGGCAGGTTTTTCCTGTTCGACAGCTATACCCGGGCAAGTCAGGGCGTTGGTGGTAATCCGGCTCAGCAGTTCCAGTCTGAAAACGGACCAGGGAACCCCGGCCTTTTCCGCAATAGCCTCTGCTATTTCCAGTTCCATGCGATGCCGCTGCCCGTAATCGAATGAAATGGCCTCCACTCGGGCAAACCGTTCCTTTGCCCAAAACAAGCAGGTTGTCGAATCCTGCCCACCCGAAAAAACAACCAGCGCCCTATCCATCACACTTGTTTTATTCGAAAAGGGTTATACGATATTGCCCGATCAAAAGCATCTTCTCCTTCAATGACCTTCACTTTTTTACAAACCAAAATGGTGAGCGGCAACACAATGATTTCATAAGCCACCTTCAGAAAAACCTGGGTGGCGATCATCGTCAGAATCACGTTGAACGGGAAAAGTCCTGCAAAGGCTATGGAAATAAACAAGACCGAATCTGCCCCCTCCCCTGCAAGGGTCGAAACAACAGCCCTCAAAGAGAAAACCCTGCCTTTGGTCATCAACTTGAACCTGCTCATGATAAAAGCATTCACAAACGAACCTACCAGATAAGCCAGGAGACTGGCAAATACGATCCGGATGGAGCTCCCCAGGATCATCCTGAAAGCTTCCTGACCTTCAAAAAAAGGAGCAGAGGGAAGAGCGATTGCCAGCATATAAAAAAAGGCAGCCATCAGATTAACACCAAATCCGGCCCAGATAATGAGGCGGGCCCGGGCATACCCCCAGACTTCTACGATCACATCATTGATGATATACGCTAACGGGAAAATCAAAACTCCTGCAGGAGCCGACCAGGGGCCGATCTTGAGGATCTTGGCTGCCAGAATATTTGCAATGAGCATGCAGGCAGCAAAAACAATCCCCGTTATAAAAAAAAGAACAGAAACTCTATTTTTCATTACTCCTTGTTTTTTACGTGGTTATCAGGAACACGCAACAATTGAATGCGGCAAAGATAAAAAAATATTTTCTGCCTCTTCATTTAACAACTTTAACAATTCCGGTCCTTACCCGTCTTTCTTTTTTGTTATTTTTGTTCAAACGTATTACTTTTCTATAAAAAGATGTTACTTTGTTTTCCATATCAAAAGCAAAATAAATATGACCGACCTTAGTCCACATCTTCAAGATAAACTCCTCCGGCTGAAAAGCTGGTTCTCAAAAAGAAAGGGTTCCATTGTTGCTTTTTCAGGGGGAATTGACTCCACCCTGGTACTTTTTCTCGCTCGCAGGTTTCAGGGGCGCGAAAATGCCATCGGCGTGATCTCCAATTCAGAAAGTCTGAAAACGAAGGATTTTGAGCTGGCCAAAAACTTCTGTAAGGAGTTTGATATCTGCCTCGAGGTCATTAAAACGGAAGAGCTGTCAGACGAAAGATATCATTCAAACCCGGAGAACCGTTGCTATTTTTGTAAAGAGCATCTTTTTCATGATTTACAGGACATTAAACAGAAATATGAGGGTTTTGAAGTGTTGAGCGGAACCAATTTCAATGATCTGGGAGATTACCGTCCGGGACTGCAGGCTGCCGCTCAATACAAGGTACTGGCACCGATGGCCGACTGTCAGCTCTCGAAAGAAGAAATCCGGCAGCTGGCGCATTATTTTGAGCTTCCCAATTGGGATAAGCCTGCCAGCCCCTGCCTGAGTTCGAGGATACCTTATAACCATACCATCACCCTCGAAAAACTGCGTCAGATCGAAGAAGCAGAAAACATCCTGAATGACATGGGTTTCAGGGATGTCCGTGTCCGTCATTACGGAACCTACGGGCAGGTTGAGGTACCCGGGAACGAATTATCAAAATTGTTCAGCATGGAAGATTCGGTGATCAGCAAGATCAAAGCGACCGGATTCAAGGAAGTGCGGATTGACCGTGAAGGACTGGTTTCGGGAAAACTGAACAGAGGATTAAGAGGGAGAACGGAGACAGGAGACAGGAGACAGGAGAACGGAGAACGGAGACGGGAAAACTGAACAGGGGGTTGAAGAAGCATGGAGCATAGAGCATGGGGCTAAGAGCTCTCTTGTCTTACGACTTACGACTAATTACTTACGACTAAATTATTCTGCTAACGGCTTTTTTGTCTTGATACTTGATATTAAATATGAGAATACTTTATTACGATTGTTTTGCCGGGATCAGCGGAGACATGAACCTGGGCGCACTCATCGATCTCGGTGTAGATGCGGGTTACCTGAAGTCGGAGTTGGAAAAGCTTCGTATCCCCGGTTTTCATCTCGATGTAAAAAAAGACCTTCGCCGCGGAATATCAGGGACAAAAGCGGATGTGATCATTGAAAATCAGGAAAATGAGAAACATCGTCATTTAAGGCATATTGAAGAGATCATCAACGGCAGTTTGCTTCCGGAAAAAGTAAAAACGCTTTCGTTAAAAATATTCAATGAAGTAGCAGTGGCTGAGGGGAAGGTGCACCAGATCCCCAAAGAGCACGTCCACTTCCATGAAGTCGGAGCACTCGATTCGATCGCAGACATCGTTGGCGCCGCCATTTGTCTCGATTTTTTAAAGGTCGATAAAGTTTACTCTTCGCCTGTGCAGCTTGGCGGCGGCACGGTAAAGTGTGCGCATGGCATTATGCCTGTTCCGGCGCCGGCTACAGCCGAGATTCTCAGGAACATTCCCGTCCGCAGCGGACTGGTCAACTATGAAGCAACAACCCCGACGGGCGCTGCTATTCTGGCTGCAACAGTCGACCGTTTTACCGAAACCAACAGCTTCAGTATCCTCAAAACGGGTTATGGCCTCGGCACAAAGGATACTGAAGTACCCAATGTTCTGCGGGTTTTTCTGTGTGAAGACAGTGCCGGTGGAATCAAAGATGTGACGACCGAAGAAGCGTTGGTGCTGGAATGCAATATCGACGATATGAATCCGGAACATTACAGTTACCTTTTGGATCAGCTTTTTGAGGCGGGAGCCAGTGATGCCTGGATGACGCCCGTGATCATGAAAAAATCGCGGCCGGCCGTGGTACTCTCCGTACTTTGCCAGGAACAGCTGGCCGGCCAGATGAAAAGGGTCATTTTCATGCACAGCACGTCCATTGGCATCCGGGAATACCGGGTCAAAAAGAATATGTTGCGGCGCGA
>JBDKTZ010000101.1:0-5585 GCA_039679975.1 Prolixibacteraceae bacterium | reverse complement strand
TGGATCACTTCCAATTATGTTCCGGTATACAGCGGTCGTTATATCGGCATGAGCCGGGAAATGGATTTTATTTCCTATACCCGTTACATGGTGTATGGTGATGCTATGGGCATTGGACGGAAAGGGTACCGACTCGGAGACTATACCCGCATTGGAATGGCAAACGACTTTTTCAGGCCGTTGTCGCCGCTGTACGGGGTAATGGAATTGCAGCCGGGACAGGTAAACTGGGGAAAAATCAATTCTCAGCCGGCGCCGGGCGCCGTGAGGCTTTGGCTGTGGCATGTGTTTGCCGGCGGAAGCAAATTTACCTGTACATACCGTTTCAGGGCTCCGATTTACGGTTATGAACAGTATCATTACGGCATTGTGGGATACGACGGCGTTACGCCGACCCCCGGAGGACTGGAATACCAAAAATTCATTGAAGAAATTAACCTGCTCCGGCAAAACTATGGCACATCTATAGTCCCCGCGGATTATCAAATGCGAAAAACAGCCATTTTATTCGATCCTGACAATATGGTGGCCATTGAGCAGAACCGGCAGACCACTGAATGGAACACCGAAAAACATGTGTTAAAGTATTACAGTGCATTGAAATCATTCGGTGCTCCGGTCGATTTTATTCGCGATACGATGGACTTTTCCTCCTACCCGTTTATTGTGGCACCGGCCTATCAGCAAATCAGCCGCGAACTGATTGCGAAGCTTACCGGCTATGTAAAAAACGGCGGAAACCTGGTACTGAGCTGCCGTACCGGCCACCAGGACAGTCAGGGCCATTTATGGGAGGCTCCTTTTGCTCAGCCGATCTATGATCTGATCGGTTCTGAAATTGAATTTTATGATCTGCTGATGCCTCATGCGCCCGACACTATCAGGATGGGGCAGAAAAAGTACGGATGGACCAGTTGGGGTGAGATTTTAAAGCCTTCAAAGGGTACGGAAAGCTGGGCTGTTCACAGCGGCGACTTCTATGCCGGGAAAACGGCGGTTACCTACCGGAAGCTGGGAAAAGGCTCGGTGACCTATGTCGGGGTTGACAGCAGCGAAGGCCGGTTGGAGTACAATGTGCTGGATAAGCTTTTCCGGCAGTGCGGAGTTGCTGCTGAACATTACCCGGCAGGCGTTATGGTGGAATACCGCGACGGTTTCGGGATTGCCATGAATTACTCCGACAAAGCCTATGAAATGGAACTTCCGGCTGGGGCGAAGGCTCTGATCGGGGAGAAGCGTATTCCAACTGCGGGCGTGCTGGTCTGGAGAAGTAGCGAGTAGTGAGTCAGTTCTGCCCCATGCTCTATGCTCTATGCCTTGTAACCTTGTAACCCTGTAACCCAATAACTTATGAGACGATTTTTTTTCATCCTGTTCATCCTGTTCTTTAGCATTTATACCCGGGCGCAGACCATCGAAAGCAACTTCAGCAGACCGTTGAAAGAAGTCCTGAACGAAGTGGCTGACCGTTTCAACGTTGAGTTTAGTTATGACAGCAAGTTGATCGATACGGTGCAGGTCACTTTTGCTCAATGGCGACTCCGTGATGACCTGGAGAATACGCTTTACAATATTTTGGCTCCATTGGATCTGGTTTTCGATCAAAGTAAGGACGGTTCATACCGGATTGACCGATTCCGTTATCATATCCGCCCGGTTACTGAGGGGAAAAAGCACCTGGAACGGTTGTTAACCTTGTATTCGGACAAAGAACAATGGGAAAGCAGGAAAAGTGAATTGAGAGAATGTATCCTGAAAGCGTTGAACTTGTCTCCGGGCCCAAAAAAAGGCCCGCTTCACCCAATTGCAACAAAGAAGGTAAAAATGGCCGGCTACACGGTTGAACATGTGGCACTTGAAAGCCTTCCCGGTGTTTATGTAAGCGGCAGTTTATATAAGCCGGCTAAAATGAAGGGAAAACATCCGGCTGTTCTTTTGGTACAAGGACATGGAGAAGATCAGCATTATGGTGAAAGTTCCCAAAAGGAGGCGGCCACACTGGCTCGCATGGGAGCAGTTGTTTTTAGTTATGATATGTTTGCGAAAGGAGAGTCGGGACTACAGTTTGCGTTTGAAGATCACTGTAGCGATATGGCTTCAACCATGCAGACCTGGAACAGTTCGCGGGTGCTGGATTACCTCAGCTCACTGCAGGAGGTTGATACCACCCGCATTGCAATGACAGGTGCCTCTGGCGGGGGTACTCAGACCTTTCTTTTGACGGCTCTCGACCTGCGGATCGATGTCAGTGCTCCGGTAATTATGGTGTCATCATGGTTCTATGGCGGTTGCCCTTGCGAAAGTGGTCGGCCGATCCATTCCTGCTGCGAGTGGGGAACGAACAATGTGGAAATTGCCGCTATGGCGTCTCCCAGGCCCTTGCTTGTTGTTTCTGACGGAGGCGACTGGACTGCAAACGTGCCTGAGATTGAATTCCCCTATCTTCAAAAAATTTATGATTTTTATGGCAGGCAAAATCTGGTTGAAAATGTTCATCTTCCTGATGAAGTACATGATTACGGACCATCAAAGCGGATCGCCGTATATGAATTCATGGCCAAACAGCTTGGTCTGAATGCCGGTAACGTCAAAAACAGCAGCGGACATTTTGATGAAACAGCGGTTACAGTCCAAAAACGGGAAGATATGCTTGTTTTCGGGAAAGCCGGAGAGAAATTACCTGAAAGAGCCATTCACGGGCTGGATCAATTAAGGAAATTGTTTCATTAAACCGGGATCCTGCCTTTCATGCAGATGAACGATTGCGTCGTCCGGCCTGTTATTAAATTCCGGGTGTTTTAAAAAATATCTTTTTTTGCACGTTGTGAAGCAGGATGGCGTTAACTTTGTTTTAAATAACCAGTAAAACCTAATTTAATCTTCTATGAGAAAAATTCTGTTTCTTTTCATTGGCTTTCATGTTATGGTTTCTGCTGTCTTTGCCCAGGTAGAGGTTAAAAATCTGCTGGTGGAGAATCGTGTGAACCCGTCAGGGGTCAGTGAACTGTATCCTCGTTTAAGCTGGCAGCTTTATTCTTCCAAAAGAAATGTTGTCCAGACTGCTTTTGATATTCGGGTCAGTGAAAGCCTGGGATCACTCATTGAGGGTAAGGAATTGATTTTTAGCACAGGGAAAATACCTTCGGATCAATCTGTTTATGTTCAGTTTACCGGTAGCACGCTTCAACCAGGAAGAAAGTATTATTGGCAGGTAAGAGCATGGGATAATAGTGATAAAGCTTCGAAATGGAGTGAACCGGCATCCTGGATAACGGGCATTATGGGACCGGAGAACTGGACTGCAAAATGGATCCAGGCCGGATTCCGGGAATCTGAGACCCGCCCTTCTCCGATTTTCAGGAAAGAGTTTGTGAATGAAAAAAAGGTGAAGCTGGCAATTGCTTTTATTTCTGCCAGGGGAATGTACGAAGCTGAAATGAACGGAAAAAAAGTCAGCGACGTTTGTTTGGCGCCGGGTTGGACTTCTTACAATAAACGCATCCAATATCAGACTTATGATGTGACCGGTCTGCTGCAGGATGGCAAAAACGCTATCGGTATTACACTGGGAAATGGATGGTATCGTGGTCAGATTGGAAGCGGAGGAAAAGCGGATATGTATGGAAAAGAACTGGCATTGCTTTTTCAGATGCAGATCATCTATGACGACGGGACAGTACAAAAGATAGTTTCGGATGGTTCATGGCGGTCGTCAACAGGTCCGGTTCAGTACAACGAGATTTATCATGGTGAGATTTACGATGCGCGGCTGGAAAAAAAGGGATGGTCGCTTGCCGGATTTAATGATGCTGAATGGAACGAAGTTATTCTTCGGGATTATCCCGTCATTAATCTTACTGCCACTGAAAATGAACCTGTTCGAAAGAGGGAGGTTTTCAAGCCTGTTAAAGTACTGACAACTCCCAAAGGCGAGAAAGTAATCGATTTTGGCCAGAATCTGGTGGGTTGGGTGCAGATGAAAGTAACCGGAAAAGCCGGTGATAAAGTATCTGTATATCATTCTGAAGTACTGGACAAAGACGGTAATTTTTACACCGAAAGTTTGCGTGCCGCCAGGCAAATGAATATATATATTCTTAAAGGAGAAGGAATGGAAGCTTTTGAACCTCATTTTACATGGCAGGGTTTCCGGTTTATTAAAGTTGAAGGTTATCCAGGTGAATTGAAAGCTGAAAATTTTACAGCGACTGCACTTTACTCAGATATGATCAAAACCGGCACTTTTTCATGTTCTGATGCACTGGTCAATAAACTGCAGGAGAATATCCAGTGGGGGCAGAGAGGTAATTTTGTTGATATTCCTACCGACTGTCCTCAGCGAAATGAACGGTTGGGATGGACAGGAGATGCTCAGGTATTTGCCCGAACTGCTGGTTTTAACTTTAGGGTACACAGTTTCTTTTCAAAATGGTTGAAAGATCTTATCGCCGATCAGTATCCGGACGGAAGTGTTCCGTACGTTATTCCGAATGTTCGCGATAATGGCCAATGTAGTCCGGGATGGGGAGATGCAGCAACCGTGATTCCCTGGGAGATGTACCAGGTATATGGAGACAAGAGAATCCTGGAAACGCAGTATGAAAGCATGAAAGGTTGGGTGGATTATATTGATTCAGTCAGCGTCAATGATCTCTGGTGCCCGAAAAATTCATTTGGAGACTGGCTGTTTTATCGCCCTGCCGATGATCGGGACGGCCGTTCTGCGGTTACTGATAAAAATCTGATCGCACAATGTTTCTTTGCTTATTCCACACAGCTTCTCATTCAAGCTGCACGGGTGCTGGAAAATGAAGAGGATGTAACTGCCTATGAAGAATTATTGGGGAAAATTAAAGCTGCTTTCGTACGAGAATATGTCACACCCTCAGGAAGATTGATTTCAGGTACGCAAACAGCCTATGTGCTGGCTCTCGAATTTGACATCTTACCGGAAAGCCTGCGCGCGCAGGCGGCGAAACGTCTGGTCGACAATATCCGGTCGTATGATAATCATCTTACCACCGGTTTTCTGGGAACACCTTACATTTGCCATGTTCTGACGCGTTTTGGATATACGGATGTGGCTTATGATCTGTTACTTCAGAAATCATATCCTTCATGGTTATATCCGGTGACCATGGGAGCAACAACGATCTGGGAACGTTGGGACGGAATTAAACCGGACGGCACTTTCCAGACTCCCGACATGAATTCGTTCAATCATTATGCTTACGGAGCCATTGGCGATTGGATGTACCGGATCATCGCGGGGATTGACACAGATCAGAAAAATCCTGGATATAAAGTCATTCGAATTAAACCTCATGTGACCGATAAACTTAGCTTTGCGAAAGCAGAATTGGAAACTTACTATGGAAAAGTGACATCGGGGTGGGAATTCACTGCCGGAAAACTTTCCCTGGATATCGGTATTCCCGTCAACACGACAGCCATTATCTTTATTCCGGCAACTGATGCCGGACGTATAGAGGAAGGCGGCAAAAAGCTTTCGGCCAATAAAGATATAGAACTCGCGGGAACGGAAGATGGTTATGTCATGGTGAAAGTGGGATCGGGCAGTTACC
>JBDKTZ010000291.1:0-4495 GCA_039679975.1 Prolixibacteraceae bacterium | reverse complement strand
TTGTTCAGGTTCCGGTTCAGCTTCTCCAGAATTTTATCGCCTTTAAGCGCCGGGTAGGTTAAGCTGAAGTCTTCATTGCGGACGGCCTCAAAAAAATAGTTGATCTGCTCGTTTATTTTATTCTGGTAATGGATCAGGTTGACGACCAGAATGATCAGGACAAGCAAAAGGATGATGCCGGCCAGAATCGGCTGTCCTGTAAAGATACACGCACCGATCCCGAACGAAACGGCAGCGACCAGCAAAATGCGGAACAGGATGTTAAGCAGGTACGACTTGTCCATCAGATGCCGAATTTTTTCATTTTATTGTACAGGGTTTGGCGGGTTATTCCCAGTTGGTCGGCCGCAGCGCTCACGTTACCGGGATTTTTTTCCAGTGCACGGAGAATGAGCCGTTTTTCCATTTCCTCCAGTTTGAGCGTGTCTTCTTCGGTTCTTGGCCCGCCCAACGGCTTCAGGAAAAAGTCGTCGGCTTTCAGCACGTTGTTTTCACTCAGAATGACAGCTTTTTCAATACTGTGTTCCAGTTCGCGGATGTTTCCGGGCCAGGAGTATTTTAAGAGTTTTTCCTGCGCCTGGTGATTGAATTTTAACGCGAGCTTATCGTATTTCCAGGCATACTTTTTCAGGAAGAATTCGGCGAGGGCCAGGATGTCATCGCCGCGTTCACGCAGCGGCGGAACTTCTATCTGGATGGTATTGATCCGGTAAAGCAGGTCTTCCCGGAAAAGGCCGCGCCCCACCAGCGAAGGCAGATCTTTGTTGGTGGCGCAAATTAACCGGATATCGATGGGGACAGCCTGATTGGAGCCGATGCGGGTAATCTCCCGGTTCTGCAAAGCGGCCAAAAGCTTGGCCTGCAGATGAAAGGAGAGATTGCCGATCTCATCCAAAAAGAGGGTTCCTTTGTTGGCCACTTCAAACTTTCCGGCCCTGTTTTCGCGGGCATCGGTAAACGCTCCTTTTACGTGTCCAAACAGTTCGCTTTCAAACAGCGTCTCACTCACCGCACCCATGTCGACACTCACCATCATTTCGTCGCAGCGCTCCGAAAGCCGGTGAATTTCGCGTGCAATAAGCTCCTTGCCTGTTCCGTTTTCACCCGTAATCAGAATATTGGTATTGGTTTTCGCCACTTTGCGGACAATGTTCAGAACCTGCATTAACTCGGGCGAAGAACCGACAATGTATTTGTCATCTTTGTTGATGACTTTCTTGAGTTCTTTTTCCTTTTGCCGAAGGTCTTTCACTTCGCCTTTCGACTGGCTTAACTGAATGGCCGAGCGAACCGTTGCCAGCAGCTTGACATTTTCCCAGGGTTTCAAAATGAAGTCGGTTGCCCCGGCTTTCAGCGCTTTAACAGCCAGTTCCACATCGCCGTAGGCGGTAATCATCACGACCGACAAGTCAGGGTGCTGTTCCCTGATCTGCTGAAGCCAGTAGATCCCCTCATTTCCTGTGTTAACGCCGGCATTGAAGTTCATATCGAGCAGCACCAGATGATAAGGATTTTTCCGGAGCTCCGAAATGAGCAGGTTCGGGCTCGAAAGGCAGGTAACGCGGTCGTATTCTGCTGAAAGCAAAATTTCGAGTGCACTCAGCACATTTTTGTTGTCATCAACAATCAGGATATTTCCTTTGGGCATTTTTTTTGATTAAAGGTAAGGCAGGCCGGTACGGGAGTCAAGAGTTCGTCTAATTTTTTTACACTTTCATGTTAATCTTTTTTACAGTTTTATATCAGGCCTGATTAGTATAGGTCAGCAAATCAGTGCGTTTGTATTATGGCATTGAAATGGTATCACTCCAGACAAGAAAATAAGTGCTGATATGTACCGACGACTTACCATAGTCCTGTTTATTTTGATAACAAACGGCCCCGGGCTGAAAGCTCAGGAACATTGGGACCTGAACCGCTGTATTCATTATGCGCTCGAAAATAATCTGACGCATCATCTGTATGCGCTCGATGAGAAAACAGCCCGGATCGATGCCACGCAGTCGAAACTGAATCTTTTGCCGGCAGTGTCAGCCTCGTCCAGTGCCGGGGTCAGTTATGGCCGCTCGGTCGATCCAAATTCAAACGACGTGACCAATACTGATTTTTTTAATACTTCGGGGAGTCTGGGGTCGAGCATTGGTTTATTCCAGGGGTTTATTCGCCTAAACCGGATTGCTTATACAAAGTTCCGTTTTCAGGCTGCGCAATGGAAGAAGATCAATTATCAGGATGATCTGGCTTTCGATGTCCTGACAGCCTATTTTAACGTACTCTATTATCAGGGGCTGGTGGAGATTGCCGGCGAACAACTTAAGCTTTCGGAAAACAATGTAAAAAAAACAGAAACACAGATAGAAACAGGTTTGAAGGCCAGGACCGATCTGGCCGAAATGCAGGCTGCCCGCGAAAAGGAAATGCTTACACTGATCCGGACGGAAAACACCCTCGAAGAGGTGAAGCTTCAACTGGGGCAGCTGATGAATTTAACAGCCGAACAATTAAGTTCTTTCATCATTGAAAATGAAGGTGAGCAACCTGCAGCCATGCTCAGCCAGATGCTGGCTGCAGACTCACTTTTCACATCGTTCGTGCAGTTTTCTCCTTATGTAAAGATGGCCCAGGCCGAGCTGAACGCGGCATCGAAAAATGTGGCGATGGCCCGCGGGCAGTATTTCCCGTCTGTTAACCTGGGGGCAGATGTGAATACGGTTTATTCCGAAACCAATAAAGGTGAGGGCGGGAAAAAAACAATTCCGTTCCGTGATCAGATCGATAATAATCTGGGAGAATACGTCGGCGCTTCGCTTTCGATTCCGATCTTTGGGAGGAATGAAGTGCGGAACGAGGTGAGGAAAGCCAAACTGGCCCGGGAGCAGGCGGAGACCCAACTGGAACAATACCGGCAAACCATTTATTATGAGCTGATGAATAACAACCGCGAACTGTATGCGTTGTCGAGAGAATACGGCCAGACAATGAAGCAACTCGAAGCCAACGAACTGGCGTATAAAGTGGCAGAACGGAAGTATGACGAGGGACTCATCGACGTGATTGAACTGCTGACGGTGAAAAACCGGGTGGGCGAGTCAAAAGGCCAGCTTTTAAATGCCCGCCTGCAGTGGCACATCAAGTCGCGCATCATCGAGTTCTATAAGGGGATCAGGTTCTGGGAAGGAGAGGGAGACCGGAGACCGGAGACGGGAGAAGGGAAAACAACGACGGGGGACCGGAGACCGGAGAAGGGAGACCGGACGCAGGGAAACAAAGAAGGGGGATTGGACGCAGGAGCCGGAAAGGCAGATGGTGGCGCAAGGATCGGGATCTGAGCCTCAAAACGTAGTTGAATAATAAGCAATCGAATAACTGATGGAACTCCGGTTTTCGGTCTCCGGTCTCCGGTTTCCATTATAAAAGTTTATCCTATGTCAATGGACAGAGTTATAGAAAAGAAAAAGGGCCTGAAAATGAAGCACCTTTATATCGCGGGCGGCGTGATCATTTTCGGCTTTCTGCTTTATCAGGTTTTGTTTGCCAGTCACGATTCCGTTTTCCGGGCCGAAAAAGACAAGCTGACCATCAGCACGGTCGAAGATGGCCTGTTTAACGACTACATTACCGTAATCGGTCAGGTTGAGCCCATCCGGACCATTTACCTGGATGTGGAAGAAGGCGGAAAGGTGGAAGAAATTTATATTGAAGAAGGGGAAATGGTCAAAAAGGGTGATGTGATCCTGAAGCTGAGCAACACCGACCTGAATACGACCATGATGAACAGCGAGTCGCAGCTGGCCTACCACGCCAATGAGCTGCGCAACACGCAGATCCAGATCGAACAGCAGCAAATCCAGAACAAGCAGCAAAAGCTGGAAATCGACCTGAAGGTGATCCAGGCTAAACGGAAGTATATGCAATACGAACGCTTGTACAAGGAAGAGCTGGTGCCCAGGGAAGATTTCCTTCAGGCGAAAGAAAGCTATGAGCTGTCGTTGAAAGAAAAGGAACTGACCTATCAGAAAATGTTGCAGGATTCGATATTCCGGGCCAACCAGCGCATCAGCATGGACGAAAGCCTGGAGAACATGAAAATCAGCTTAAGGATGGCGAAAGAACGGCTCGAGGACCTGAATGTGAAGGCTCCTGCCGACGGCCAGTTGGGATTGCTCGATGCCGAGATCGGCCAGTCAATTTCCCGCGGACAACGGCTTGGGCTTGTCCACATCCTGACCGACTTTAAAATCAAAGCGAAGATCGATGAACATTATATTGACCGGGTGCGCAGGGATTTGCCGGCATCGTTCGACCGCAGCGGAACTACCTATGATTTGACGGTTAAGAAAGTCTATCCCGAAGTCCGCGAAGGTCAGTTTGAGATCGACATCGTGTTTAATCAGGAAAAGCCCGAGAACATCCGCACCGGACAGACTTACCACCTGAAGCTGGAACTGGGCGAATCGGGGAAAGCGGTATTGCTTCCGCGCGGCGGATTTTTCCA
>JBDKTZ010000048.1:0-2750 GCA_039679975.1 Prolixibacteraceae bacterium | reverse complement strand
GAAAATGGGCCTTTAGCGGAATGCTGAGAATACCTTTATTCACCATCAAGTCGATGACACTGTCCTTGATTTCAATCCTGATGCTGACTCCCGGCCACTGCTTCTGCAGATAAACCAGTTCCTGTTTAGCCAGGGTGGCAAACTCTTCAGCAGAATAAAAGCCCCCGCCTTCTTTCACAGAAGCATCTGAAACCGGGTAAGTTTCAACGATTTCCTTTGCCGCATCCAGCAACCATGGCTGTACTGTTCCAAACAACAATACTCCATTATATAGAAAATCTTCTGTATTCCTGGATTTTAGCATATTCAGCATTTTATCAATTTCATTCCGTTTATCCCGAAACAGAAATCCCAGCGTCGGATCATCGATCTTTTCAATTGGAAGATTAAATAAATTGCGTTTCAGGATTTCCGGATCGATAGGCAACATCCGGTAACGAAAAACAGGAGGCTTCGCATAGCGGCTCTTTTGAAATTCCTTCCATGCACCGTCAGTATTGACAGGCGAAACAAGTAATAAAAAATGGATCTGGCTGTCAATATCCACTAATTGCCTGTCGATCTGCCAGGTTTCAGGGTTAACCCCCCTCCTGGCCAGGCTCTGAAATCCCGAAAGTTTATGTGTACCCTGTACCTTTATGAAATCATAGACTGATTTTCTGAACACTTCGCCGAAACCCGCATACAATCGCCTCTCCAAAACAGGGTAGATCTGCCCTGTTTCGGGGCTCTTGTAGAAAGGTTCCACTTTCAGTCCAAGAAGAAGGCATTCCAATTGTTTCAATTCTTTCTTATTCAGCAACGGCTCTAAATGATCAGGGCAGCGTCTGTCGGTCACGTTTAACGTGATTTTCGGAGCAAGGCCCGCAAGATCGATTTTTCTCACGTTTTCCTTCAGTGGTGTAATGGACTGGGGCAGCTGACTCGCGGGACCGAACAGATCAAAGCTCGCTGCATGCATTTCAGAAAGATCAGACATTTCACCGCTCCAGATCTCCACTAATAGAAAAGCTCCATACTCATCTGCAAGCATCTGAATAATTTTCAGGATCATCAAACGGCAGGCAAAATAAAGCTTTTCAGGGCATATTAGGTAGGAGGCTTCATTTTTGACCAAATTCATGATCACCTCATCCCCCGAATCTGCCGGTGTCCTGTAAACCAGAAGGAAAGGAAGCTTCCGTTCAATGTAGAGTCTTCCTGTTGTTCCGATAGGAAAGTCGATCCCGGAATTGGCTTCCAGATCCCTTATTATCTCTTCCAACCGGCATGTATCAAACGTTCCCGTCATAACCTTATCTTCTGGTTTATTTATTTAATCCCGTACCTTCCGAAGGATTGAGTTTTTCTCCGGAAAACGCGGGAAATCTTTCCTTTCCTATTCTCTCTGCCTGTCTAAGTATTGCCGGAAGGGTGGAGAGAAATGCTTTTCTCAATTCGTACAATTGAAGTACATCAACCGCGCCATTCCATTCATCCATGAAAAACTTCTTTAGTTCAATGGCGAGCACACAGGTCCGGTCAGGAAAATGCTCGTGGATCCACCTGGATAAATATCCTCCCCGGAATTTTATATTCTCCCGCACATCCAGCTTTCTTCCGAAATAATCAAACCGTCGAAGTGCATCACAAAAGGACTCGACGACCGGTCCCCACAGGTTCCGGTTCAAAGAGCCGGTTCCGACATTAATCTCGGGATTTTGCGCCGGATCAGCTTTAACACCGTCGATACGCATGTAATTATACGAATGAAAATCGTATATAATCAAATAACCTGACGATTGGATAAGCCCTTTCAGAAAAAGACCGAGCTGCTTATAAAAATGATCGTAATGATTGAGTAACTGATTCAGCAACGATACGGGGGTGTCCGCTTTCCATACATCAAGCCCCCACGCCTGCTCAGGGTTCCGGTATAACGCTCCCTCCCTCGAACGGTTAAGATCGGTCTGAAAACGGGAAGTATGAACGATCATGTAATTCTGCGATATCTTAGCCAGGAATCCCGTGAAAGGATCTTCCTCCCTTAACCGCGCAAATTCGTCGATCACGAAATACTTCTCCACCTCCTCATCCACATCATGTCCGTTATGAATGGCCGTAGCCAGGAATGGGGATTTGTTTTGCCTGATGTCATATTCAATTCTTATCATAACCACTATAACAGTAAATCCACACCAAATATTGTCTTACCCTTCCTTGTTTCGTTGTAGACATATTACACATGTATTTCTTAAAAATTCCACGTTTCACACGGATCGTTTTCGCCGTAAGATCCGGAAATTGAGTAAATCATAACGATTCCCGGCCTTTCCTTAAAGAGAGGTCTTCTGGTACGGTGATTGCTCCGGTTCAACAGACGTTAAGCCTTGCATCGGCAGTGAAGAAGTCAGTTCTAACATCGAAAGCAGTAAGGAAAACATTACGTATAACGAAAAAGCAATCGCACACAATGAAGATAGTGATCATTAGTGATATAAAAGGAAAATCGCCAGGTATCATTCCTTACGGCCTGAACCTGGCCAGAACAATGCAAAGTGAAGTGGATATCGTCCATGTCATCGATACCAGAGTGAATCAGGGGGTTGCTACTCCTTATGCCGACTCCCACACGATCACTCCCGCTGAAAAACTCTCTTTCGAAGAAATTTTAAACAAAGAAAAAGGAGAAGTCAGGGAGGCGCTCCGGCAGATTATCAGCCGGGAAGGTTCCAAATTGAATTACCCGCTGAAGATTAACCTGCGCATCG
>JBDKTZ010000286.1:0-10464 GCA_039679975.1 Prolixibacteraceae bacterium | reverse complement strand
AATATTTGTAATTTATTGGTAATTCGGTGGAATAAAGGAATAGCGGAAGACTTGAGAGATGAAACCGGTACCTGGTGCGAGTATTATTATCAAATAAACAGATGATGACAAAAAATTGGATTATTCTGATTATACTTCTTTTTGGGACCTTACCTGGTTTTTCCACGCAGAAATTCAACTTTGTGTTGTGGCAGCTTCCTTCCCAGATCAACACCATCGGGAATTCGTATGTTTTCCGGATGAATGATGGAAAAGTAGCTGTAATGGATGGCGGTGTAAAAGAAGAAGCTGCTTTTTTACGCGGATTTTTGGCCGCTTTGGGCAACTACGTTGATGTTTGGTTCGTGAGTCATCCCCACCCCGATCATATTGGCGCATTGACCGCAATATTAAAGGCGCCGGATGGCATCCGCATAGGGACGGTTTGTCATTGTGAATTTTCCCCGGCCTTCTGCGGTTCCGAACCCGATTATAAAGCCGCCGCGGAAGAATTTTATGCCACCCTGAAAGAATCGGGGGTACCGGTAGTGAATGTCACTGAACCGGGTATGGTGATCGAACTCGACCAGACCAAATTTAAGATCCTGGACGTGAAAAATGAAGACCTCCTTGTGAATCCGTACAACAATTCCAGTATGGTTATCCGGGTTTGGGATTTTAAAAAATCGATTGTTTTTTTAGGTGATTGCGGTCGGGAAGAAGGGGACCGGTTATTAAACGGGCCTTACCGGAGCGACCTGGATTGCGATTACCTGCAAATGGCCCACCACGGACAAAAGGGGGTCAGTAAAGATTTTTACCGTACCATAAAATTTAAGGCTTGTTTGTGGCCTTCACCATCGTGGGTATACAATAATGATGTGGGAAAAGGATACAACACCCATACGTTTGAAACGGTCAGGATCAGGAACCTGGTTGACTCACTTGGCATAAAAACAAACTACGTGAGTTGTGAGGGATTGAGCAATATAAAATAACCTATAACAATTGTACGATGAATAATGTAACTTTTTTGTTTGTATGTTTCTGTTTTTCAATATTTATCGGAGGAAGTTCTGTTTTAGGACAAGAGCATTTGTCCCTTATTCCTCAGCCGGTCGAGGTAAACAGCCAGTCAGGCACTTTTTCATTGTCTGTAAAAACCAGGATCATCATTTCTGCCGGAAATGAGGAAGTCAGGGTAGTTGCGGACTTATTTGCCGGACAATTGGCCTCGCTCACTGGTCAATCGCTGGAAGTCACTACCGGTAAAGCGAAACAATCCGTCGTATTCAAATTAAACAATGAAAACAACGCCGATTTGGGCAAGGAAGGTTATATCCTTCAGGTTTCTCCGAAGAATATCATGATTTCGGCTAACAAACCGGCAGGTTTGTTTTACGGGGCACAAACATTATTACAACTGATCCCGCCGGTAAAAGTCAATGTACCGATAGCTGTTGCATGTACCGAGATTACCGATTATCCGCGGTTTGGCTGGCGCGGACTGATGTTGGATGTCAGCCGTCATTTCTTTACCAAAGAAGAAGTGAAGCGCTTTATTGATCAGATGGTAAAATACAAATACAATACGTTTCACTGGCATCTGACCGACGACAACGGCTGGCGGGTCGAGATCAAAGCGTATCCGAAACTTACGAGTGTCGGGGCGTGGAGTGTTGCCCGCACCGGACGATACGGCTCTTTTGAGCCGGAAAAACCTGGAGAACCAGCCACTTACGGTGGATTTTATACACAGGATGATATCCGTGAAGTTGTAAAATATGCAACCGATCGTTTCGTGACCATCGTTCCTGAAGTGGATGTTCCGGGCCACAGCCGCGCCGTACTGGCTGCATATCCTGAAGTGTCGTGTTCCGGAAAGCCGACGACGGTATCGGCCGGAACCCGCAATGGAATTGGCGAAAATGTATTTTGTGTTGGCAATGAGCAGAATTTTAAAATGCTGGATGTTATTTTCGGAGAGTTGGCCTCTCTTTTTCCCGGTGACTATATTCATGTTGGAGGTGATGAGGCTAATCGTGAATTTTGGAAAGGCTGCCCTCAATGTCAGCATCGGATGAAAGAAGAAAATTTGAAAGATCTGCCCGAATTGCAAAGCTATTTTTCCCGAAGGGTAGGTAAAATCGTCGAATCGAAAGGGAAAAAGATGATTGGCTGGGATGAAATCCTGGAAGGAGGTTTGGCTCCCGATGCTACGGTGATGTCATGGCGTGGCATGGAAGGTGCCATTGCGGCTGCAAAAGCCGGTCATCATTCGGTGATGACGCCAACCTCGTTTTGTTATTTCGATTACCTGCAAGGTGAGAAAAATATAGAGCGGAACTCGTTCGGTTTCCTTCGGGCAAAGCGGGTTTACGAATTTGAACCTGTACCCGAAGGTGTAGATCCTAAATTTATTTTAGGTGGTCAGGGAAATGTATGGGGCGAGTTTATTCCGAATTACCGTCGTGTGGAGTATATGACCTGGCCTCGGGCTCTGGTTCTTTCAGAAATATTATGGTCTCCTCAGTCGGAACGTAACTGGGATCAGTTTGTGCTACGAATGGAAGCTCAGTTCCCCCGGTTTGATCAGGATGAGGTGAATTACGCGACCAGTATTTATGATCCTGAGATTTCCATGGTAAAATCAGATGAAGGTGATTTGAGGATTGCTTTTACTCCTGAAATACCTGGCTTGGATCTTTATTACACCTTCGATTGCACATTCCCTGATAACTTCTCGGCAAAATATGACGGACAACCCATTCAGACTCCTCCCGGATCATCTGAAATATGGGCAATTACTTATCGCAATGGTCAACCCGTTGGGCGGCTGCTGGTGATAACATTCGACGAATTGAAAGCACGGATGTAAAAAGTGTAAAATATGACTGCTCAAGGACCTTCAGGCCGGAATTAAAAATAAAACCTATTCAGGAAAGAGATGAAGCAATCGATTTTTAAACTGGCGACCGCGGCAGTAGTTGTATGCCTCGGCACATGTACGGGATGGTCACAGACCGTGAACAGTGACCAATGGGCGGCGACCGATGCCCTGGGACGTAAAGTCCGCGAATTTAAAGATGCGGGAAGCAGGAAGGAAAAATTCGTGGCCATGTTTTACTGGACCTGGCACCAGGGGAATGACGATACCACTTATCAGGTAAAGAATATTACCGAAATAGTCAGGAAATATCCGGAAGCCATGAAAGACTATCATCACCCGGCCTGGGGAAACAAACAACCCGGCTTCTTTTTCTGGGAGCAGCCTTTGCTTGGTTATTATAAAACGACAGATCCGTGGGTATTGCGTAAACATGCTGAAATGCTGGCCGATGCCGGAATAGATGCGGTATTTTTTGATTGTACCAACGGAGATATAACCTGGAAAGAGTCGTATGAAGCCCTGATGAAAACCTGGGATCAGGCTCAAAAAGATGGGGTGAATGTGCCGCGGATTGCTTACATGCTTCCCTTTGGTCCGGCGCCGCATTCACTGGTGTCGCTTCGTCAGCTTTACCGGGATGTCTACAAGCCGGGGCGGTATAAAAATCTGTGGTTTGTCTGGAAAGGGAAGCCGTGCATTATGGGTTATCCCGACAATCTGACCGACTCGGCCGAAGATCGGGAAATTGCAGCCTTTTTCACTTTCCGTCCGGGACAACCCGATTATGTGGACGGGCCTACCCGGAACGATCAGTGGGGCTGGCTCGAGAATTATCCGCAACATGGCTATGTAAAGGGAGCAGACGGACGGTTTGAACAGGTCACGGTGGGCATTGCACAGAATGCCGGCCCGGCAACCAAAGGGCATTGCAGTGCCTTTAACCTTCCGGGCTCATTCGGGAGAAGCTACACCAAGCAGAATGGTTTTGATCCCCGGGCAGAGGGCTACCTTTACGGGTGGAATTTTGCCGAGCAATGGGAACGGGCTTTTGAGCTGGATCCGGAGCTGGTTTTCGTAACAGGATGGAACGAGTACATAGCCGGACAATGGCTGCCACAGCATGGATGGACCGGCGATCCCTTCTCTTTTGTCGATCAGTTTGACTGGGATCACAGCCGCGATATCGAACCCAATAAAGGCTGGGGAGACAGAGGAGACGTGTACTACCTTCAGCTGATCGACCAGGTCAGGAAATTTAAAGGAATGACACCTCCTGAAGCGGCTTCTGAGCCCAGGACGATTCAAATCGGGAAATTCTCCGGTTGGCACGATGTGAAGCCTCATTACCTCCATTACAAGGGGAATACGATGCACCGCGATCATCGCGGGCGTTATGACCAGTATTACCGGAACACCACCGGAAGGAACGATATTATCGGAGCCAAAGTGGCGCGGGACGGCCAGAAGCTCTATTTCTACGTGGAAACTGCAGGGAAACTGAGCCCGCAAACTGACCGCAACTGGATGATGCTTTTTATTGATGCAGACAGGGATAAATCGACGGGCTGGAATGGATACGACTTCATTGTAAACCGGCTTAGTCCGACAAAAGGTAAGGCTGTTGTTGAAAAGAACGTAGGTAACCGATGGGAATGGGAAAAAGTGGGCGACACCCGTTTTGCGACGGAGAATAACCTGCTGGAGCTGGAAATTGCACGTTCGGTGCTTGGGCTGGGAAAACAGGTTGATATTGAATTTAAGTGGAACGACAATATGCAGGAGAACGGCAACATCATGGACTTTTATGTGAATGGTGATACAGCCCCGGGTGGACGGTTCAATTTTGTTTACACCGTCCGCTGAGAGATATACTGTTTCGCCCTTTGATCCTGTTTTGTCTGTCATACAGGACAGGGCAGGATAGATCTTCGGAGTGATTTTATTTAATTTGATTAGAGACGGACGGTCCGGGAATTTTGGATCCGGAATATCCTGCGCTCACTGACAAACCTGTGGATGTTGTAATAATCTAAACTGAAAAAAATGAACGTCTTTCCGGTAAAATCAATTTTCAAAGGCCTGTTCTTCCTGATTCTGGCGGTCGCAGTACATCCTGCTTATTCAGCAACGATCATCCTGACGAGCGATAAGCAATTGAATGACCTTTTAGATCCGGACACCCGGATCGATCTTTCTTTGGGGCTGCAAAAAGAGTATGGCAGTCTGCGCGAAATCTGCGAAAGAGGGCAAAAGACCGGCGACAAGGTGCTCACGGTCGCCTTTGATGAGTTTTTCAGGCAGTACCGGAAAGAGGCTGGTTCGGAACGTTTGCTCACCCCTGACATGGATGAATACATCGACAAGATCAAGGTGATCAGTGATTTTGCTTCACGATACGGGATGGGGATTGACCTGAGCCTGCTGAGTCCGCTGGAGCTCGGAAAAGCGTTTAAGAAAAGCACAGGCCAGTCGGGACGCTGGCTGCACTATAAAACCGGCGTACGTGATCCGCAAACCGGGAAATTCAGTCTGCAGCTCTGGAAGCAATTATACTGGACCAATAACAAAGGCCGGTTTGCTGTCAGCCTGAAGGCTGTGAGAGCGTATGCCTATACCGAAAAAAGTATGACAGGAAGTCCTTTGAAGGTCGTTGATCCTTCCGGCATTGTCCGCCTGGAAGAGGCTCCGCTCATCGAAGACTGTCACCTTTTCGCGGGAGAAGAGCAGTCCCCGAATTCAGCCCTGATCCGCGTTTCCTCTCAGGGGAGCGATCAGGCAAAAGGCTGTGACCGGGTGTTGGTACTGCTGGAGTACGAAACGCCCGAAATGGATTATTTCAGTCCGGAGGCGCTGCCGTTCCTGAAGAGTCTGATGAAGAAATACCATGACAAGGGGGTGAACCTGGTTTCGTTTTATTCGGATGAAATGCATATTCAGCAAACCTGGACTTATTTTGACAATCACGATAACGGGCAGTTTTGTGTGCGGTATTTTACCCCTTCGATGGGAAAAAACTTCGCGGAAAAGTTCGGACAGGCATTTGATGAAAAAGAACTGCTGTATTTCGTATACGGGATGCAGCCTGATGTCAATACGGCGCGGGCGCCGGTCAATATGCAATATGTTTTCGGCGACAGTCCGGAAGCCGTTCAGCAGACGTTTCTGATGCGCCACCGGTATTATAAGCTGCTGAACGATCATGTGGTTGATCTGTTTTGCCAGGCCAAAAAGTATGCCGGGGAACTGTTTGGGAGGGAATTGCGTACCAGCGCTCATGCTTCGTGGGCAGAAAGCCCCACCATTGATCTTTGGAATACCGAAAAGTTGCATGCTTTTGCCTATCAGTATGAGTATACCCCAAATTTTATCTGGTCAAATACCGTTCATCAGGCATCTGCTGCCTGTTACGATTACTTCAGATGGGGTGATTACCTGCAGCCTACAGGAAACGATTTTGCTGAGTGCGGTTGGCTCGACCGCAATTATTACGGTGCCGCGCTGGCAAGCTCAATCGGTGTGATCAACAAATACCCCAATGCTTACGCGGCTTACTGGGGAATGCCCGAACCAGCGCGGATCAGGAAGGAAGCGATTAACAATGCTTTTGGAGCCCAGGCTTCCCGCCCCATAGGCGAAATGACAGGAAAAGTACATCGCGACGTGGATGTATTGATCCTTTACCCGATGAACCTGGTTGCCGTTGAGCCCCGGTTCGGAAGCTGGATGACCCAGTATGCGTATGCCAATTACATCACCGCCGACAAGCTGCTGGAGCTTGGTCAGATCACGGCAGAAGGGCGCATCCGCATTGCAGAGAAAACCTATTCAACGCTTGTGGCGGTCTTTGAACCCCTGCCACCGGCAGGACTGCCTGATTTTATGAAGGAATTTGTCCGTTCGGGGGGAAACCTGATTTGGTTTGGTCCTCCGCCGCTGATCGATCAAAGCGGTAAAAACTGTTTATCCTTGTGGTCCGATTTGTTTCAGGCTGACTATCATCCTTCCGTTTTTCAGGGGGAAATTGCGGCAGGGAAAATCATCACCTTTTACGACCGGTTCGGCGAGGTTCCGGCGCAGACCATTCTCACTGATTTTCTGGTCGACCGGATCTACCCGCTGACTCCGGGAGAGGGAGCCCGGGTTGTTGCCACCGTTGACGGCCGTACCGTTGGTGTTTTGTCCAATTCAGGCAAGGGCACGGTTGCGTGTTTTGGATTTCGTCCTCGTGATGACCAATCATCGAGCCTGGGTTATGAAAGCCGGACGCTCTTCGGGATCCTGAATGCGGCAGGGGCTTATCCGCCGACGGGAAAGTTCAGCAGGGAGAACGACAATACAGAATATGTATCGCGAAACAGCGATTATTTTACCAGCCGCTTTCCGAATGGCACGACGATGGTCGTGAGGCATTACCGGACCCACCGTGAAAATTGGCCGGGCGGATTCTCCCGGAATGCGGAGGAAGATAAGAAATTCCTTGAAATGAATCCCATGCCAACCGATACGATCGATTTAAAGGATTTTAAGGTAAACGGGCACCAGGTCAGTTTTTCGGGAAGGTTGTCATTGGCTTTCCGGACCGGCGATTGCAATGAACTGATCGCTTTCGACGGATACGGGTGCCGGGAAGTCGATGTTGACGGGCGGGAATACAGATTTTCAGAGAACCCGTTTTCCCGTATCGTCTTCGTTCCGGAAAATGAAAGCTGCACAAGTTATACGATATTTCTCACGGGAGAAGGAAATGTAAAACTTCCGTTTCCCGGACTGAACAGGGCCAGATTAACGGATGGAAAGGGAAAGAAGATCCCCGTGGTAGCAGACAAGGATGGTCTGATTATCCGGGTGACCCCTGATGTATCGGCAAAATGGCTTCACCTGAGTTTGAAATAAAAAATCAAGAATATGAAAAGATTAATTTTACTTGCAGTTTTGGCAGGTGTTGTTCTGACTTCCTGTGACAACAAGAAGGTGCCTGCTTCCGAAGCCCTTGAAAGTGGCTTTGTGACACCGCCCGATTCGATCCAAACCAGCGTGTACTGGTATTGGATTTCCGATAATATTTCAAAGGAGGGGGTCATCAATGATCTTCATTCTATGAAGGAAGCCGGAATTAACCGGGCTTTTATCGGGAACATCGGACTCGACAACCTGCCTTACGGAAAGGTGAAAATGCTGAGTGAAGAATGGTGGGAGATTACGCATGCAGCATTAAAAACAGCAAGCGAGCTGAATATTGAAATCGGCATTTTTAATTCGCCGGGATGGAGCCAGTCGGGCGGCCCTTGGGTGAAACCGGAAGAAGCCATGCGCTATCTGACGGCGTCTGAGCTTCGGGTGAAAGGACCGCAAAAGCTAAACCAAAAGCTGGAGAAGCCGGATTCGCTTTTTCAGGATGTCAGGGTTATTGCTTACCCGGCTCCGAAAGATGACCGGCTTGTACTGAACAGCCAAAACGGGAAGATTACAACGACCCCCGGGGTGGCCGGGCCGGAGAAAATGGCAGATGCTAACGTGCTGACCGCGGTCAGTTTTCCTGCCGCCGGAGAGTTTGTCATTAACCTGGAGGCCGCCAAACCGTTTATGGCACGCAGCCTCACGATCCGCTTTACCGAGCATCCTTTTTCGGGGCCCGCAGTGCTGCAGGCCCGGGCTGAGGATGGCAGCTTTCGCACGCTTTCTGAATTTCAGATAAAACGTTCTAATCCGGCGCTTAATGTCGGCTTTGAACCCTATGCTCCGGTTGTGGTATCTTTTCCTTCGACCGAGGCGACAACATACCGGCTGATTATCAAAAATGCCAATCCGGCCTGCGGAATTGCCGAACTGGCGCTTTCGGCTTCTCCACGTGTAGACAGTTATGCGGAGAAGACCCTTGCCAAGATGTTCCCTTCTCCGCTGCCTTACTGGCATGAATATCAGTGGCCGCTTCAGTCTGAACCGGACGATCAGGCCACGATGATCGATCCCTCGAAGGTGACCGACATCACAGCGAATCTTTCGGCCGACGGCACGCTGAACTGGGAGGTTCCTGAAGGCGAGTGGATCATTATGCGCACGGGAATGGTTCCCACAGGAACGACCAACAGTCCGGCTTCGCCCGAAGCAACAGGTTTTGAGATCGACAAAATGAGCAAGAAACATGCAGAGAGCCATTTCAATGCACATATCGGTGAAATTCTGAAGCGTATTCCGGAGGCCGACCGGAAAACGTTCAAGGTTGTTGTACAGGATAGCTACGAAACCGGGGGACAGAATTTTACAGACGACTTCCTTTCTGCCTTTCAGGAGAAATACGGTTACGATGCCGTTCCGTTCCTTCCGGTGTTTAAAGGATTTGTAGTAGGCAGCCAACTGGCGTCCGACCGTTTTCTGTGGGATATGCGTCGTATGGTGGCCGATAAGGTGGCTTATGATTACGTTGGCGGACTTCGTGAGGTGAGTCATCAGCATGGTCTGCATACCTGGCTTGAAAATTATGGGCATTGGGGCTTCCCGGGCGAGTTCCTGATGTATGGCGGACAGTCGGACGAGATAGGCGGCGAATTCTGGAGCGAGGGCGAGCTGGGGAATATTGAAAACCGCGCAGCCACTTCCTGCGGACACATCTACGGAAAAACAAAGATCTCGGCCGAGTCGAACACCTGCGGGGGGCCTGCTTTCAGCCGCTATCCGGCGATGTTCAAGCAGCGCGGCGACCGCTTCTTTGCCGAAGGGATCAACAACACGCTGCTGCATGTGTACATTTCGCAGCCGTATGAAGATAAAAACCCGGGAATGAATGCCTGGTTCGGGAACGAGTTTAACCGGAAGAATACCTGGTATTCGCAGCTCGATGTCTATCTCAAGTACCTGAAGCGAGCAAACCTGATGCTTCAGCAGGGACTGAATGTGGCCGACGCGGCTTACTTCATCGGCGAAGACGCGCCCAAAATGACAGGTATCACTGAGCCGGCGCTTCCGGTGGGTTACCAGTTCGACTATATGAATGCCGAAGTCATTGAAAAATACATGACCGTGGAAAACGGGCTCATCACCCTGCCGCACGGAACACAGTACCGGATATTGGTTCTTCCCAAACTGGAGACCATGCGTCCGGAATTGCTTTCCAAGCTGAAGCAGCTTATCACGGATGGCGCTGTCATAATGGGTCCGGCGCCCAAACGCTCGCCCAGTCTGCAGAACCAGCCCCAGGCCGATGAACAGGTTCAGGCAATGGCTGCGGAAATCTGGGGTGAAGTGGATGGCGTGAATGTGAAGTCGCGGAAAATAGGGAAGGGCATGATCCTGAACGGAATGAGCATGGAAGAAGCTTTTGCGCTGATCGGCTGCGTTCCCGACTGTAAACTTCCGGAAGAGAACGCCATTCATTACGGACACAGGACGCTTCCATGGGGAGAGATCTATTTCATTTCAAACCAGACCGGAGAGCAGCAACTGGTTAGTCCGGAATTCCGGGTGACGGGCCTGCAGCCTGAACTTTGGGATGCAACGGACGGATCGGTCCGGAGCCTGCCGGCTTACGAACAGAAGGAGCAAACGACGGTGGTTCCTCTGAAACTGGAGGCTTTTGAAAGTGCTTTTATCGTTTTCCG
>JBDKTZ010000580.1:0-25877 GCA_039679975.1 Prolixibacteraceae bacterium | reverse complement strand
ATCAAAAAGGTTGAAGGACCTTGTTTCAAAAGGTGCATCAGTTGTCATCCTGGTCGATGACCGCACCCGGATGACACCTCAAAAGCTGATCCTTCCTTATGTTCTGGAGGAATTAAGGTCCGCGGGTGTCAAAAACAGTCAGATCAAGCTGATTATTGCTCAGGGAACTCACCGGGATATGACAAAGGAAGAGATATTGGAACGGTTTGGAAAAGAGATTGTCGATCAGGTTGAAATAAGAAATCATGATTGCTATCATAATCTTGCAGACATGGGGCTGACCCGGCGGGGAACCCGGATTCTTGTGAATAAGGATGTTATCGATGCTGACATACGGATAGCAATCGGGGGAGTTTTGCCCCATCACCCTGCAGGCTGGAGTGGAGGCGCTAAAATGTTATTACCTGGTGTGGCCGGGAAAGAAACGGTGAATGCCATGCATTTGTTGGGTGCAACAGAATCCCAGTTGGGTAAGATCATGACGCCTTGTCGCGAAGAAATGGAAGATTTTGCCGGAGAAGTCGGACTGCACTTCATTGTGAATGTGATTTTGAATGAAAGAGGGGCTCTGGTAAGGGCAGTCTCCGGACATTTTATTGAGGCGCACAGAGAGATCGTGGCGTGGGGAATGAAAGTAAATGGGGTGGTCTTCCCGGAACAGGCCGATATTACAATAAGTAGTTCTTTTCCATTTGATTACGACCTCACGCAGGCCGATAAAGGATTGTTTTCCGCGGCACTGGCAACCAAACCAGGAGGTGAAGTTATTCTGTTGTCTCCTTGCGAAGAGGGAATTGCTCCGACTCATGGGGAAGATATGAGCCGGTTGGCAAGATATGATGACGCTACCCTATGGAAAATGCTGGAGGATGATGCCATCCGGAACCGGTTCGCTGCTTCTGAATGCATGTATCTGAATTATATCAAACGCAAGTTTAAGACAACGCTGACAATGGATCCTATGCTTGCCAATATAATGGGATTTTACTCGCTTCAGGCAGGTGATGTGAATAGATATATTAACCGGCGCATCGCACTTGATAAACGGCTGAAGATAGGAATAATAAACAATAGCGGGGAAATTCTTCCGATACCGGCAGCTGATATTTAGCTTGTCCTTCTGCGTTTAAAATAGTCAAACAGATCAAATTTCATTCTGTAAATAAACTAAAATGAATCAGAATATTCCATCTCTTTTTACGCGTACATGGAAGTTAATTGTCTCGTTAGGACCGGCATTTTTCCTGGTCGGATATACCATCGGTACAGGGAGTATTATCACTATGGCTTCAGCAGGCTCAAGGTATGGGATGTCAATGCTCTGGGTATTGAGTATGGCCTGTATTTTCTGTTTTGTTCTGCTCGATGCTTACGGGCGGTACTCTTTAGTTACAAAGGAAGGAACTTTATATGGAATAAAAAAGCACATCTGTGGAGGTCGTTATATTGCGCTGTGCGTCTTAGTTGGATTAGTCCTGGTCGAAATACTCGCCTTCATTGGCAATATGGGGATTTTAACTGATCTTATTTCCGAATGGACAAGAATGTTGTTCGGGGGCAAAGGGTGGAATCCTGTTTGGGTGGCTATTGTAATCAGTTTAGTGCTATATGGTTTACTCATGAAGGGAAAGTATTCATTTTTCGAAAAAATACTGATCATTTTCGTTGGGACAATGGGAATAAGTTTCCTGATGACCATGTTTATTGTTTTGCCTGATGCTATAGAAGCGGCAAAAGGGCTTATCCCGTCAATTCCGGCGGAAGCGAATGCCCCGATGGTGATCGCGGCAATTGTAGGCACCACCTTTTCTGCTCCGACATTTGTTGTACGGAGTATTTTAATGAAAGAAAAAAAATGGGAGCTTGGGCAATTGAAACATGCGAAGAAAGACGCCGCTGTGGGGGCATTCATGATGTTTGTGATAAGTGCTGCAATTATGTCATGTGCTGCCGGAACCCTCTATTTGATTAACCAACCTGTCGATAAGGTTGTCACAATGGTTGCTCTGCTGGAACCATTGTTGGGACGATTTGCCATTTCCGTTTTTGTGACCGGCATTTTTGGTGCCGCATTATCGTCGATGATTCCGATTTTAATGCTCACCCCACTGTTGATCAGCGATTATAAAAATACGCCGGTAAATTATAAAGGTAATACATTTAAGATACTTACCGGCGCGGCTTTACTATTTGGATTAGTTGTTCCTGTTTTTAAGGCCAAGCCTGTATTTGCGATGTTGATTAGCCAGGTATTTCAGGTTTTTATCCTGCCAATAGTAGTAGTGACTGTAACTTACCTCTTAAACAGAAAGGATTTGATGGGAGTGCATAAAAACAAACTCCTGGCGAATATATTTCTGTTATTGATCTTTATGTTCACTTTGGTAATCTCTTATCAGGGAGTCGCCGGATTAATGGAATCATTTAACACGATGTTTTAATTTGGTATTAACAAAAGACCTGTTTTTAACACGGAGCTTGTTTTGCGCTTTAATATGAGAGTAAACCTATCGATATAAAAATACTTTAATCAAAAAAAAGACAGACATGAGTACTAATCGCAGAGATTTTATCAGAAATACCGTATTGGGGGCCGGACTTATTTCAACTGGTCTGGCATCCCGCGCGGCTAAGCCGCAGAATAGCTCTGAAAATAATGAAAGAGCCCATAACCAGCAATTTAATATGTGTGGTTACGCTGCTCCGAGGCTTGATAAAGTGAGAATCGGATTCATTGGTTTGGGTCATCGGGGATCCGGGTCATTAATACGCATATCCCGTATTGAAGGGGTTGAAATTGTCGCCCTGGGCGACAAACTGCCGGAGAGAGTCGAAAAGGGGCAGAAACTACTGGAAGAAAACGGATTGCCAAGAGCAAAATCGATGGCAGGTTCTGATGATGCCTGGAAATCGCTCTGTGAAGATCCGGGAATTGACCTGGTCTATATTTGTACCCCGTGGAAATTACATACTCCCATGGCCGTGTATGCCATGGAGAATGGGAAGCATGCAGCCACTGAAGTGCCGGCAGCGACAACACTGAATGAATGCCGGCAGCTGGTTGAAACTTCAGAGAGAACAAAGAAACACTGCATGATGCTGGAAAATTGCTGCTATGATTTCTTTGAATTGCTGACTTTAAATATGGCCAGGCAAGGATTCTTTGGGGATATCGTTCACGGTGAGGCCGCCTATATACACGATTTGAGCGAGTTTAATTTTGAGAAAGACGGTTATCAGGATATGTGGAGATTAAGGGAAAATGCTACCCGGAACGGCAATCTATACCCAACCCACGGATTGGGACCGATTTGCCAGATCATGAATATTAACCGGGGCGACAAAATGGACTATCTTACATCGATGCAATCGGCAGATTTTATGATGGGTAAAATTGCTACAGAGAAAGCTGCCGAAGATCCTTTTTTTAAGGAATTTGTCGGCAAAAAATTTCGCGGCGACATGAATACATCGATTGTAAAAACCCATAAGGGCAGAACGATCATGATCCAGCATGATGTCACCAGTCCCCGTCCCTATTCCCGTCTGCACTTAGTAAGCGGAACGAAAGCCTTTGCACAAAAATTCCCTCTTCCCGCCAAAATTGCTCAGGGAGATAAATGGCTGAATGAAGACGAAATGAAGGTGCTGGAAGACAGATATACCCCTGAAATCATAAAACGTGTTGGTGAAATGGCGAAAGAGGTTGGCGGACATGGGGGGATGGACTTTTTGATGGTTTGGCGGCTGATCGACTGTCTTCGTAACGGATTGCCCCTGGACCAGGATGTTTATGATGCTGCATTATGGAGTTCAATCGGACCATTAAGCGAATGGTCGGTCGCCAATCGCTCCAATTCGATCGAGGTACCCGATTTTACCTGTGGTTCATGGCAAAGCAACAGCCCGGTAAATTTGACTTTAGACGGGGGAGGGACTACAGGTATCAGGTGATAAAAATAACCGGATCCGGATGTAAATGCTTCATTCCGGATAGCTCCAAAAAGAATAAACGAAATTTTAATAAACCTAAAAATGATAAAAACGATATTAATTTTTCTAATTATCGTTTCCATTAGTTCCTGTCATCGAAAACAAGAAGAAGGGCATGAGAAACAAATCACATTGGAAAACGAGCAGTTTCGCTTACAAATAGGCGTTGATGGTAAAGTAATCAGCTTATTGCATAAGCCGTCAGGACAGGAATGCCTGGAAGCAGGGGTCGAAACGCCTGCATTTACCATTACGCAGTACAGACCTTACATTAATGAAATGCAATTAGCCTATCCTGCTAAATCGATAACCTTCCCGGCTGATTCAGTGTATTTGTCAGATGAAAATTTAATTGTAAACTTTAATCAATTAAATGTAACAGCAACAATCGGCTTAAAAATAACCGAAGATTATGTTGCATTCAATTTGAAAAAAATTGACTACCACATCCCCAAATTGGGAGACAAATTGCATACTCCGATTGATGAATTTACAATTTTACAGCTTCCTGTCCGTAACAGGGATAATTTTGGTGAGTGGCTAAATGTTGCATGGGACAACGATGTTGCAATAAATGTTTTAGCGACCGATCCATATGCAAAAATTGATAATGTGAAGTACAAAGGATATCATCTGCTTACTGCAGGAACAGTTTCTGAAGTAAAGACATTGGGTGTCGGGGCGGCATTAATCACTACATCGACAAACAAATTAACCGATTGTATTGATCGTATAGAGAAAGACTTTAATCTGCCTCGCGGCGTAGAAAGCCGTCGCCGGGATGAATACAAATATTCCTATCTGGAATTGTCAGATATTAATCCGAAGAATGTAGATGAATATATCGCTTTTGCAAAGCAGGGGGGATTTCGGGCAATCGATATTTATTGGCCTTCTTTTTCAACGGCTTTAGGTCATTTCCCCTGGGGACCCGAATATCCGAACGGAATGGCGGATCTGCAGGAAGTGGTCCGGAAAATTAAACAAGCAAATATCATCGCGGGGTTTCACACACATTACAATAAAGCACTGAAACAAGATCTGTATGTAAGCCCTGTGCCTGATCATCGGTTAAACCTTAGCCGTAATTTTACGCTCGCTGTTCCTCTGGATAAGAACGGCGTCGTCGTAACCGTCGAAGAAGATCCCAGCGGTTGCACGCTGGACGAAGGAAGACGGATCCTGAAAATAGGAGACGAACTGATCGAATATACCGGTTACACCACAGACTGGCCCTATCAGTTTACCGGATGTAAAAGAGGAGCGCTCGATTCAAAAGCGTCCGAATACAAGCGAGGGTATAAATTTGGCCTGTTGGATATTGATACGTGGCCGATATTTGTCCGGTTTGATCAGAAAACAAGTATTCAGAAAGAAATGGCGGAGCGAATAGGCAAGTTGTATCAGGAGGCGGGATTTCAGTTTATTTATTTTGACGGGGCAGAGGATATTCCGCCTCCATATTGGTATAATGGTTCCAATGCTCAGCTGGAGGTTTACAAGTCATTAAGTCCTGAACCGTTATTCTCGGAAGGGGCCTTAAAAACTCATTTTAGCTGGCATATCCTGACTCGTGGAAATGCATTCGATGTTTTTAAGCCGGAAGTATTGAAAGAAGCTATTCGCCTGCATCCTGCAGATGAAGCTGTCCTTGTGGCAAAGGATTTCACCGCAATAAACTTCGGCTGGATTAATTACGTGCTCCCGGGAGAGTCGACGATCGGGTCACAGCCCGATATGTATGAATATGCCTGGAGCCGGGCTGCTGCATGGGATTGTCCCGCTTCCCTGGTTGCCTATCTCGACCGGTTAAAAGCTCATCCTCGTACCAACGATAATCTGGAAGTCATTCGCCGGTGGGAAGAAGCCAGGATCACGAATGTCTTTACTCCTGAACAGAAAGAACAACTTAAAAACCTGAATCAGGAGTATATTTTACTTGTCAATGAAGCCGGTGAATTTGAGATGTGCCCTTATGACGAGATTTCCGGGGTCGCCAATGCGGATCCCCATGTTCGGGCTTTTATATTTGACCATTTAGATGAAGTGTATGTTGTCTTTTGGCATACTTCGGGTGAAGGGAGCATGCTGCTTGATGTGAATCCTGAAAAGGTGAAATTATATAAAGAACTTGGGAAAGCAATTCCGGTGAAACACGATGACAGAGGGCTTATTGTACCTGTTGGTGATCGTCAGTATTTAGGATTTAATTTACCTAAAAAAGAGGTAATATCCATTTTGAAAAATGTAAAACTTCTTAGTACAGGTAATTGATTTAAATCCATTTTAATAACGCGATATTCTCATGAAGTGCAATGTTCAATAACCTAAAAAATAAAGCAAGTTATATCTGGTTAGTTGTTGGTATCCTCTGGGTGGTGTCAATGCTTAATTACCTTGACAGGCTTATGATAGCTTCTATGCGTGAGCCTATAAAAAACAGTATAGCCATGACCGATGCCCAATTCGGGCTGCTTACTACAGTTTTTTTACTGGTATACGGGATTCTTAGTCCTTTCGGGGGGTATTTTGCCGACCGTTACAGCCGGAAAATGGTTATTATTTTAAGCCTGTTCGTTTGGTCGGCAGTTACTGCATGGACCGGTTTTGTCAGTTCTTATACAGAAATGCTTATTGCCCGCTCCGTCATGGGAATCAGCGAAGCTTGTTATATTCCTGCTGCCGTGGCAATGGTAATGGATTATCACAAGGGACCGACACGATCTCTGGCTTCAGGAATATTGATGAGTGGTTTATATGTTGGGATGGCTCTGGGCGGTACAGGAGGTTATATTGCCGAATACTGGGGATGGCGTGTTGGCTTCCGGTTGTTCGGTATCATAGGAATCGCGTATGCCGTTTTCTTGTTCTTTATCTTGAGAGATCACCCGAAAACCAGCAGAATGATCGTTGAAACAAATGAGAATGCCAGGATAAATTTATTTGAAATTATTCACAATCTGTTTAGGTCCGGTTCATACAGGATTATCATTCTCTACGGCGCTCTTTTAGGGATGACTTTTTGGTTTATTTATGCCTGGTTGCCCACCTATTTTAAAGAAGGGTTTCATTTGTCATTGGGCCAGGCAGGGGTTTCTGCAACTGCATTTATTCAGATAGCTTCACTCATTGGCGTGATCACCGGAGGGATTTTGGCTGATCGCCGGGCGAGGAAAAATGTTAAAGGGAGAATATGGATAACGGCTGTCGGATTCATGGTCGGCGGTCCTTTCCTTTTTCTCATGACATTAACAGAAATGTTTGGTATTGCTGTTGCCGGTATAATCATTTTTGGCCTGGCTAAAGGATTCCATGATGCCAACTTTATGCCCATTATTTGCCAGGTGGTTGATAAACGTTATCAGGCAACAGGTTATGGATTAATGAGTTTCTTTAGTGTAATCGTTGGCGGGCTAATGATCTATGTGGGAGGTGCCCTGAAAGATGCGAATATATCGATATCCATTGTTTTTCAGATATCGGCTATTGGAGTATTCATTGCCGGTATGATTTTGCTGGCCATACATCCTAAAAGGGATGGTTTAACCAATGACGATGAATACGAGACGTTATTATTGAGTCTTCCTAAAGATGATAAGAGCGAGTTCATTCCCTATCAATCGGAAAACGGATTGAACAAGAAGTAAACACAAAGACTATATACGCATAAATTTAACAGACAAACGGATGAAAATATTTAAAACAGAAGAAAATATTGAGAGCATTGTCTCTTTAATCAGTAATGCAAAAGAATTTGTCGTCATCGTTTCGCCCTTTAACCAATTGGCCGGCTGGGACGAGCTGATAAACACGATTAACAAAGCAGCAGAAAGAAATATTAGCATATCTTATTATGTCCGGAAAGGAGAAGGCCTGAACGGGCTTGAAGGGATTAACGTAAAGGTATTTGAAGTGCCCTTGCTTCATGCAAAAATGTTTTTTTCTGAAAGCGAAGCAATTATCAGTTCAGGGAATCTTACTAACCGGCCGGATTTAAATTGGACCTGCCTTTTAAATAACCGGCAGGAGTATAATGAACTGATTAATTTTTTTGATTCATCAATCAAACCAATAGCTAAGGCTCTTTGAAATGCTTCTGATTAATATAAAATAAAAATGAACACGGAAACCATATCAATTAAGGCGATGGATAATGAACCTGACGGATATGTCTCTGTCAGGCATGTTTTATCCAATGAAATTGAAGGACTAATAACCGGGATTTTTTCGGTAAAAGGTTCACATTGCGTTCAGGAACTGCCGCAACTATATACTTACGATGTCTTGGTGATTTTAAAGGGTGAGGTTGTTTTCGGGTCAGAGGGTGAAAAATACCGGTTAAATACAAAATATATTATCCGTCCTGCTTATAACAAGCCGTACTGCATTCAAGTTGAAGAGGGAAGTGAAGCTCATTTTATCCGATTCCGGAAGACATTGAAAGAGGAAGACTTGCAGGATATCCGGGACCATGCTGATTGTCATCAGTCGGTTTTTTTAAGAGCCTTTTCTGACTGTCCGGTATACTCGGAAGCCATCAAGAGCAGCAAAACGATTAACCGGATGATTCTGCAGGAAGGGCTGGTTCCCCGTTTTTGCATGGGTTCTGTTTACACCGAAGGTCCTGACAGGGTTGCCGAGCATGATCATCCTATGCTGGATCAGCTTTTTTTCGGGCTGGAAGCGTGCAAATGTACCTGTTATGCGGCCGGAGAAAGTATTATCATGACCGAAAATATGTTGCTGCACATTCCGCTTGGCTCCAAACATTCGGTTTCTGTTGCCGGGGGTGATATCCTTTCGTACATCTGGTGTGATTTTTTTCTTTCGCCGGAAGGTCAAAAGTATATGAAAGAGCAGCATCAAATAAAGGGAGATTGAAGTTTAACCAAATTGGTATGAAAAAGTATTTAGTCATATTTAATGGTACCATTGTAACGGGTGGTCATGAAATCCGGGATGGCGTAGTCGTAATACAGGATCATAAGATCATTGATGCGGGAAGACAAGGTTATCCGGAGATCCCATCCGAGGCTGACCGGATCGATGCGGAAGGGAATTACATCATTCCGGGTATGATCGATATCCACGTTAACGGCGCGATGGGAGCGGATGTGACGAAGCTGACAAGCGACACATTCCGGACAATGGGCGACTTTTTTGTCAAGCATGGGGTAACCGCTTACCTGCCTACTGCAATAACCAGTCCGGACGATGTTTTTATCAGCGTGCTGGAGCATACCCGGGAGTTTATGAAGCAGGATTTTCGGGACAGCGCTGAAGTATTGGGAATCCATATGGAAGGCCCTTATCTCAGTCCTGAGCAAAGCGGCGCTCATCCCCGTCAATATTTGGCTCTACCGGATCCTTCCCACTATTCCCGTTTTCTGGCATATGATGATGTCCTGAAGAAAATGACACTTGCACCGGAGCTAAGCGGAGCATCACAATTGGTCAGAGATTTGAAAGACAGGGGCATTATTGCTGCAGCAGGTCATTGTAACGGGATATATCCGGAGATGATCGGCGCAATTGATCAGGGGATCACTCACGTCACCCATTTTTTCTGTAACATGTCGCATTTTCGTCGTCATCATTTGAAAAGAGTTGCCGGTGCGGTTGAGACATTCCTGTATGATAACCGGGTGACTGCTGAGTTAATTGCTGATGGGTGGCATGTTGATTCCATTTTAATGAAATTGCTCGTTCATGTAAAAGGTGTCGACAACGTTTGTTTTGTTACTGACGCGATGCCTGCGGCAGGACTACCTGACGGAAGATATTTCATTGGCAGTACGGAAGCCATCGTTGAAAACGGGATTGCCCGGCTACCTGATCATTCCGCGTACGCGGGAAGTGTCACGACCATGGATAAATGCCTTGAAACAGGAATAAATTCAATGGGCTTGTCTTTTCAGGATGCACTTTGCATGGTCACGTCGACGCCTGCTAAAATTATCGGCGTTGATCACCGGAAAGGAGGAATAGAAAAAAATAAGGATGCGGATATCGTGATCATAGATGGTCAGGCGAATGTCTTGAAAACCATTGTCATGGGTAAATTAGTTTATATTAAACCGAAAGAAATATGTATTGGAAGTAAATAAAGCGAAACCGGTTAGTGTTACCAGCATTAACCGGTCTCAAATAATCTGCCGAAAGGCAAAATTATACTTAAATAACAATTCAAATCTATGAAAAAAAATCCGATTTATTCCTCTTCGTCGAAAAGGAAGAAGAGGAAGGTTATTCTGTTGAAGTTGGCGCTGTTAGCCATTTTCATTCTTTGGAGATCAGGTCCGTTATTGGCGGGTGCAAATCTACACGTGTTTGTGTCCGAGCAAATTAAAAAGAAGGAGGTTCGCGGTAAAGTGACTGATACGAAAGGAGAACCTATTCCTGGTACTACGGTAATAGTTAAAGGTACCACCATTGGAACCACAACAGATTTTGAGGGTAATTTCAGCTTACAGGTCCCTTTGGATTCGAAGGCATTTTTGTTTTCATTCATTGGGTATAAGCCGCTGGAAGTACCAATTGGGGGTGAAACAACGTTCACCATTCAACTCGAAGAGCAAACATTTGGTTTGGGCGAAGTGGTGGCGGTTGGTTACGGTGCGCAGAAAAAGCAGAGTGTTGTCGGGGCTATAGACGTGGTTTCTGACAAGGACCTGGAGGCAAGAGGAGGTGTTTATAACCTGGCGCAGGCAATTTCCGGGCAGATCGGCGGGGTCGTCGTGATGGAGAAGACCGGCGAACCGGGACGCGAAGATCCGGAGATATTAATCCGTGGAAAGTCGACCTGGAATGGTTCGCAGCCGCTTATTCTGGTTGATGGGATTGAACGGCCAATGAGTGATATTGATGTCAATGAAGTTTCCTCCATTTCGGTTTTGAAAGATGCTTCTGCAACTGCTGTTTTTGGCGTGAAAGGAGCGAATGGCGTTATCCTGATCACGACAAAAAGAGGAGAAGTCGGGAGACCAAAACTGACTTTTTCGGCAAGCGTTGGTTTTAAAAGCCTTTCAAAGGTCAATACCACCATGGAAGCTTATTCTGCTCAGAGCTGGAGGAATGAAGCTGTCAGACATGAAATAGCCACGAATGAAGCGGCGTGGCAGTATTTTATCCCTTACGAACAGTTAATCAGGTCAAAAAAACCGCAGGTTGAGCCTTACACCTACCTGTATCCGAACGTAGACTGGCTGGATGTGATGTTTAAAGATTACGCGAAAAATTCCAGGTACAATATGAACCTTTCGGGAGGGACTGAATTTGTCAAGTACTTTGCGTCACTGGGGTACCTTAGTGAAGGGGACTTGTTACGATCCGAATACAATTCAGTGAAAGGATATGATCCGGGGTTTTCCTATAAAAGGTTTAATTTTCGCGGCAACCTTTATTTTAACTTGACAAAAACGACTGTATTGTCGACCAATCTCAGCGGATATTTCGGGACCCGAAAAGGACCTGCTGCTAATTTTTCAGGCGGACTTGGCACTTATGGGCATATCTGGAGAGGTTACTATGAGCTTCCGCCGGATGCATTTCCGGTAAAATACCCTGACGGCAATTACGGCAAGGACCCTGCTGCCGTGAATATGCAGAATCCGATTGCAATTTTGCAGGAAGGTGGGGTGACCAACACGAACAGGCGGCAGTTGAGTACGGAATTAAAAATAGTGCAGAAGCTGGATTTTGTTACCAAGGGGTTGTCGGTGTCTGCTAACGTCGCCTACGACAGTTACGCGATTTCGACAGGGCCGGGTATTTATGACGGAAGTTCGGAAGGGCAGGCGCTCTATACCTATATAAGTCCGGATATTCTCGAAGCGAAGACGGCCCAGGATTCGCTGAATGCCATTTTTTATTACGCGACAGGTGGGAAAACGGGAATAAACGATTTCGATTTCGTGATGCAGCCATGGACTGTCAGTCCTGAGACAGTCAATGACAACGAGTTATCGCGAAGCTTGTTTTATCAGGCAGCGGTTAATTATTCCCGGGTATTTGGCGGGCACGATATAACTGCTCTTTTTCTGTTCAATCGCCAACAAAATACAACAGGCGGCGGATTTGCCCATTACCGGGAAGACTGGGTTGGCCGTCTTACTTATAACTACAGGGAAACCTATTTTGCCGAGTTTAATGGCGCTTATAATGGTTCGGAGAAATTTAGTTCCAGGTACAGGTTTGGGTTTTTTCCATCGATGGCTTTGGGCTGGCTGGTCTCGAATGAGCGTTTTATGGAACAGGCAGGCTGGATTACTAAACTAAAAATACGCGGATCGATCGGCCAGGTGGGGAGTGATGCCGGAATTCCCCGGTGGGGTTATGTAGGCAGTTGGAACAGCCGCAATGCATCCGCATTTGGAACCAGATTCTTTTCGTCGAATGGCGCAATAAACGGATCGCCTTATTCGCAATATGTTGAAGGGACGATCCCTAACCCGGAAATTAGGTGGGAAACAGCCGTGAAACGGAATATCGGAGCAGAGGTTGCTGTTTTAAACCGGCTGATCACGCTGGATTTGGACTTGTTTAAGGATTCAAGGGAAAACATATTTATGAGCGCTGAGAAGCGTAATATTCCGAACTACTTTGGTGCGCCTGCCGTGGCTGCCAATTTAGGCGCCACTGAAACGAAAGGTTACGAGGTCGAACTGGGGTTGAATAAGACCTTCCCGAACGACATCGGGTTATGGATGAAGTTGGGGATGACAAAAGCTTCGGACCTGGTGACAAAGAGTGAAGATCCTGCACTGCTTCAGGACTACCAGAAAGTAGCCGGATTTCCGATCGATCAGACCAAAACCCAAATCAGAAGCGGGTTTATGAATAACTGGGATGATGTTTTTGCAAGCGCTGCTTCTACTTCCAATATGAATCAACGGTTACCGGGCGATTGGGATATGGTGGATTTTAACGGTGATGGCATGATCGATTCTTACGATGTGGTTCCGTTTGGTTATCCGACGAGGCCACAGAAAACGTATAGCGGCACGTTTGGTCTCACCTTTAAGGGACTTGCCTTTATGGTGCAGTTTTACGGAGTGAGAAACATTAACCTGGTTCCCAGGATCAGCACGCCTGGCCTTACCCGGTGGGTTTCCGTTTCCGATCAGTTGGGGGACTACTGGACTCCGCAGAATACGGATGCCAATTATAAAGCGCCCCGGCTGACTACGACGTCGAACTTAGGTGACTGGCAAGTTCAGGATGCTTCTTATATCCGGCTGAAAACAATGGAGATCTCTTATACGTTGCCGCCTGCATTGACCAATTTCCTGGATATCACCAGCTGCAGGATTTACGTTAACGGGAATAACCTCTATTTGTGGTCAGATTTCCCGGCCGACTTTGAAACGGGGACGGTCGATATCCAAAATGCGTATCCGATGACTAAGCAAATCAATTTAGGGATTGATATTTCATTTTAACGGGAACTTAAAAGTATTTCAGATGAAAGTGTATCATAAATTCAGATATTGGATAGTCCTTGTGCTTCTGACATGCTGGTCATGCGAGGATTATCTTGAGAAGACCCCGGAGGCGGATCTGACAGAGACCGATGTTTTCAAATCTTTTTTCAATTTTCAGGGGTATGTTGAAACGATGTACGATTATATTGTGAATGTTGGCAAAAACTACCGGGCTTATGGCGATTTTAACTGGTCTGATGACATGATTCCCACCCGGAAGCTCTATTTTCATGAAGGTGATTATGCCCGCATCGTGGCCAATGAAGTATCGGTGATGTGGAGCAATTATGCAAATCAATCGGATGCCTTCCCGGATATTGCCCGGAGCGCCTATTGGCAGAGTGGCTGGTTTGGCATCAGGGCGGCCAATACCTGTCTTAACCATTTAAATGATCTTGTGGAGGCTACCGATGAGCAGAAGAAACTGATTGAGGGGCAGGCGTATTTTTTTAGAGGCTATTTTCATTGGGAGATTATGAAAGCCTGGGGGAATATTCCATACATCGATAAAGTTCTTGCTCCGTCTTCCGAAATGAGTGTTCCGCAATTAGGGATTTACGTTACTGCCGAGAAGATCATTGCCGATTTCCAAAAAGCCGCCGATTTGTTGCCCGAAGATTGGGATCTGACCGAGACAGGAAAAGTGACCCTGGGTAAGAACATCGGAAGGATCACGAAAGGGATTGCTTTGGCCAATATGGCCGAAGCGCTGCTTTGGTGCGGATCACCGCTGTTCAACGGGGTTGAGACGGGTAATTATACGTACAACAAGGATTACTGCCGAAGGGCCGCGGATGTTTCCAATCAAATTATCCAGATGGAGGACAGGGGGATTTATGCCCTGCAACCATGGGAAAAGTATAAAAATATTTTTGTCACTAAAACCGGGGGGACAACTCCTGTCACGAAGGAATATCTGTTCTCTTCGCCTCAGCGGAATACCATGACCAATTACATCGTCACATTCGCATTTTCCCATATCACCGGGAAAGATGCCGTCTATTCTTCTCCAACACAGAATTATGTTGATCTTTTTGAGATGGCTAACGGCTTGCCGATTAACGATCCGGAATCGGATTACAACGAAAATGATCCATGGGTAAACCGGGACCCCCGATTCAGGTACAACATTTTACTTGACGGAGACAGGCAAGTTGTAAACCTGACCGATGACCGGGCTTTTGTTCAATTGTATATTGGTGGCCGGGAACGGAAAGTGTCATGCAGTGTCACCGGTTACGGGTGGAAAAAATATTGGGATGAAACCATGAATCGGTTTGATAACGGCCATACGAGGTTGATTTTTGATGTCCCCCGGATCAGATATTCTGAGATCTATCTGATCTATGCAGAAGCAGCCAATGAAGCATATGGCCCGTTTGGAAAAGCTCCCGGCGCCGCGATTACCGCTGTTGATGCCATAAATAAAATACGCGCAAGGGCGGGGATGCCCGATGTTCACACGAAATTTCTTGGGAGTACCGAAGCTTTCAGGCCGAGAATATGGAATGAACGTGCCGTCGAGCTTGCATTTGAGGGCGAACGCTGGTATGATCTGAGACGCTGGCATGTGGCCCACCTTCCCGAACATACCGAATTGTATGAACTCCAGTTTGATAAAGAACATACTTATTTCAGAAGAGTTCTTAGCCGGGAAATTGTCTTCACGGAAAGACATTATTTCATGCCTTTCCCTGTACAACAGGCAAACCTTTATCGGGAATGGAAGCAGAATCCGGGTTGGTAATAAATTAATGTGAACAATAAACAGTCAAGATATGATGACAAAATATTTTATATTTCTTTTAATCGGAGTGCTGTTTGCAACCGTTATGTCTGCGCAGGATCTGCAATCGGATGAGCGCAAGGCTCAATCCGGTTCCGGACATTCTGTGCACGACGCGGTATTTCCGCAGAGCGGGGATTCGGCGAATGCCGCTTTTTTGGCCGGCGGACGCCAGATCAATATTCCTTTTGCAAAAAGCTCAGCAAAGTTTCTTGCCGGCGATATCACCGTTATTAATCCTGAAGAAATCCTCCCCTATGATAATTTGAATACGATTATCGACATTTTTGCCGGGAGGGTGCCGGGTTATTATGGTAACCTCAATCTGCGCGGGATCGGAAATGCATTGGTGGTGGTCGATGGAATGCCCAGGGCGATCTCCGAAGTAAATATCAGCGAAGTTGCTCAAATCACGATTCTCAAGGATGCCAATTCGGCGATCTTGTACGGGGTACAAGCCAATAATGGTGTGATCCTGATTACCACGAAGCGGGGTCGTCCCGGGAAAAATGAAATTACGGCTATGGTGGAGACCGGGCTCAATGATCCGGTGAGTTATCCGGCCTATTTGAAATCGGCCGATTATATGGAATGGTATAACAAAGCGCTGGTTAATGATGGTTTAACCCCTTTGTATGATCAAGGCTTCATTGCTGAAACAAGAAAAGGAGATAAACCTCACCGCTATCCTGATATCGATTATTACAGTTCGGACTTCCTGAAAAACTACAAACCTGCCACCCGGGTGGAAACGGAATTTTCGTATGGAGGCAAAAATGCACAGTTTTACACGCAGTTGGGATGGAACCGTACGGGGTCTCTTTATAATTTAGGAAAACCGGCTCATACTGACCGGCTGAATCTGAGATCAAATCTGGATATGAGCATCACTGATCATATTCGTTCGCATGTCGATATCGCGACTATTTTCAATATATCGAACATGCCGGCCGGCAACTTTTTCAACGATGTGACGACCCTGAAGCCAAATGATTACCTGCCTTTAATTGACACCTCTTTTGTTGCCGATAAAAACCAAATTAAAACGGCGAAGCTGATCAACGGGAGGTACATGTTGGGCGGAACATCGCTTTACACGAACAATGTTTACGGGAATCTGATCCTGGGCGGTTATAACAGGCAGATCAATACAACCGGGATGCTTAACGTGGGCCTGGATTTTGATTTGAATTTCCTGCTCAAGGGGCTGTCGTTTAAAACCAATTCCAGTTTCAGCTTTTACAATCAGTTTAGCGAAGTCCTGACGAACTCTTATGCCGTTTACGAACCTGTATGGACGGTCGGAGAAGATTCGCGGGATATCGCGACACTGACAAAAATAGGGCTTGACAAGTTTTCAGGAGAACAGCAAATTTCCAATACCAGCTTGTCCAGGGATTATGCTGTTTCCGGAACGCTCGATTACGCCTGCAAGCCCGGAAAAGAACATACACTTGCAGCAACAGTCATGGGATATCTGGACAACTATCACGTCACATCTGTTTTTCAAAGTGATAAACATGCTCATCTCGGTACCAGAATTGACTATCGTTATAAAGACAGATACATCGTTAACTTCAATTCAGCCATTGCCTCTTCGCCAAAATTGCCTCCGGGTCACCGGGTGGGTTTTTCTCCTTCTCTTGCCTTAGGATGGATTATAAGCGGGGAAAGATTTTTGAGAAAGAATGTTTTTGCCAATTATCTGAAATTGAATGTTTCGGCCGGGATCATAAATACCGACATGAGCCTTTCAAAATATTATACCTATGAAGATGTTTTAACAGGTTCATCATCTTACGGGTGGGGAGATGGTTACCGGACGGGTGCGTCAACGATATTTTCCAGTATTGCCAATGATAAGCTGTTTTATGAAAAAAGGAAAGAAATAAATATCGGCGCAGAAGCCGTTTTGTTTCGTCAGTCATTATGGATGAACGTCAATTATTTCAGGGAGAGTAAATCGGATCAAATTATTTTATCCGGACTTGGCAACACTATTCCTTCCTATTTAGGGGGGTTGAACCCTGCCGTAAATTATAATGAAGACCGGTATTCAGGATTTGAACTGGGGATGTCCTGGAAAAAAACGGTTCGTGATTTTCGCATTGAATTGGGGGCCTCCGCGCTTTTCCTGAAATCGGAGACGGTAAAACGGGATGAATTTTACGGGGAGGATTACCTTTACCGGCAAGGAAAACCCACCTATGCCATCTTCGGGCTGGAGTCTTTGGGATTATTCCGCGACGAGGCCGACATAGAAAGTCATGCCACCCAAATGTTTGGTACTGTTAAGCCGGGTGATATTAAATACAAGGATCAAAATAATGACGGGCGGATTGATTCCAATGATGAGATCTTGATCGGCGACTGGCTCGCTTCGTTTGCCGGAGGACTGACCTTCAAAGTCAGCTATAAAAGTCTGAGTTTGTTCCTGGTTTCATCAGCAACAAACGGCGCTCAGACGCAGTTCAGTAATTCTTATTACTGGGTATCCGGCGATGTGAAATATTCGAAATCCGTTCTGAACAGTTGGACCTCTGAAACTGCTGAGACCGCCACATATCCCCGGCTAAGTTCAAAGGCCAACAGCAATAACTTCAGAACATCGACCTTCTGGTTAGAAGAAAACTCCCGGATCACTTTAAATCGGGCTCAGCTGACTTATGATTTACCAACATCTCTGGCCACTAAATTATTTACGAGGCATCTGAGTGTTTATTGCAGGGCGAATAATCTTTTAACGATTGCGAAAAATAAAGATAAAATGGAGCTGAATATAGGTTCTGAACCACAATACCGTTACTATGCCCTTGGTGTAAAAGTCGGATTTTAACCATTTAACCAGAAAGAAATGAATTCACTAAAAATACTTATTGGAATGTGCGTACTCGCGGGCCTTGTGGTCACATCCTGCGAAGATGTCCTGGAGCCGGATAACGACAATCATTCTACTGTAAAACGGCTTTTTTCGGATCCTGCTTTTGCTGAGGGGCTGATGCTCAACGGCTATATTGGTCTGCCCAACAATTACAGTCTGGATGAAGTTGCTACGGATGATGCGGTAACCAACGTCAAGGGAAGTCCTTACCTGAATATGGCGACTGGTCAATGGTCAGCGTTGTATGATCCCCAATCGGTTTGGAATTCGGCATATCAGAAAATCTTTTACCTCAACTATTTTTTAAGTGTTGTCAACGATGTTGACTACACGTGGGATAACCGGGTTTCAAGCGAAGTGAGACGGGATTCGTTGTTCAAAATACGTTTTACCGGCGAAGCGAAGGCGCTTAGAGCGTGGTATAATTTTGAACTTCTGAAAAGACACGGAGGAATTGCTTCAGACGGGAATCCTGCCGGATTTATCATTCTTGATCAGCCGGCAGACAGAATCACCGACTCTAATCTTCCGCGTAATACGTATGACGATTGTGTTCAGTTTATCATGGACGATATCGACGAAGCGATATCTCTCTTGCCCAATGTCTATGAAGATATACCGGGAGATGTTGCTTATAATGCTGTTTTCGGGAATGTCAATAATAAAAATAAGAACCGCATTAACGGGAGGTTTGCTAAAGCACTGAAATCGAGGGTCAGTCTTTACATCGCCGGCATGCCCTTTTATAACAAGACAGGCAAGTGGGAAAACGCGGCTGTTGCCGCTGCAGCCCTTTTGACCATAAATGGCGGAGGGATCAATGGAATTGCAGGAATGTCGAACAGCGGGCTTAATTTTTGGAAATCTGAGAACGATCCGGAAATTTTGTTCCGGGGTGACTATGCGAATAGCAACGCCAGGGAAAAGGTAAATTTTCCGCCTTCACGCTATGGAAATGGCGCAACAAATCCCAGTCAGAATCTGGTCGATGCATTCCCGATGGCTAACGGATACCCGATTGGCCACAGTTTAAGCAGCTATGACGCTTCTGGTCCCTATAACGGAAGAGATCCCCGCTTAAAGGCTTACATCGTCTATAACGGGAATGACATCAACGGAGTTCCTGTCAACACAACTATTGAAAGCCCGAAAGATGGCTTAAATCTGTTGGTAACTTCCACCCGTACCGGGTACTATCTTAAAAAACTCTTACATCCGGCTGTCAATCTTACCCCCGGAGTGGTCAGTACACAGCGGCAATTCTACACGTTTTTCAGGTATACCGAGATCTTCCTGAATTATGCGGAAGCAGCGAACGAAGCCTGGGGGCCTGATGCTGATCCGAAAGGATACGGATTTACGCCAAGGAGCATCATTGCTGCCATTCGCAAGCGGGGAGGGATACCCGTGGCAGACCCTTACCTTCATAGCGTTGCCGATCAGGGAGGTATGAGACAACTGATCCGCAACGAAAGACGTATCGAGCTTTGTTTCGAGGGATTCAGGTTCTGGGATATGCGGCGATGGGGATTGCCCCTCGACGAAATTGTCAAAGGCATGTCGATCGCTGACGGAGTCCATACCGTTATTGATGTGGAGAGCAGAATATTTCAACCCTATATGAAGTACGGGCCAATTCCTTTTCAGGAAATCCTGAAAGCAGATCGCATCTTACAAAATCAAGGTTGGTAGATTATTTAAAAAATAAGAAAATGAAAAAGAATCGATTATTAGTAGGGATCCTTTTGATATCGGGAATCTGTTCCTGTGAAAATGAACCGATCGAATTTCCGGATTTTGAATATACAACGACCTGTTTCCCTTATCAATACCCTGTAAGGACGTTGGTGCTGGGGGATTACGTGTTTGACAATGAAAATGATAATAAGCTGAAATTCATTATTTCAGCCCGTGTTGGCGGAACATACGAAAACAGGGAAGATATTACCGTGGGTTATCAGATTGATCCTGGTCTGGCGGCAAATTTAGCGACCGAAGCCAATCTTTTTGACGGGAAGGTCACCGCGAGTTCCGATGCACTCGAAATTCTCCCTGAACAGTATTATGAGTTGAATCCGGACAGCCGGTTTATCATCTCTAAAGGGCAGTTTACCGGAGGAATCGAGGTGCAGTTAACTGACGCTTTTTTAGATGACCCCAAGGCCGTTTTGACGAGATATGTTTTACCCGTCCGTATCGTATCAAGTACGACGGACAGTATCCTTTCGGGGAGGGCCATCATGACTCCGGCAGATCCGCGTAAATCGTCACATTGGGCTGTTCTGCCGAAAGATTATACGATATTCGGAATAAAATATGTGAATGCATATCATGGAAAATATTTGCGAAGAGGCAGATCGGTGATAACAGACAATTCTTCAAATGTGGTAGAGACGAGAATTATCCGTCAAAAATACGTTGAAGATGACGAAGTATGGGGACTTCAGACGATCGGGCGGAATAAGGTAAGGGTTACCGCCACGTTGTATAAAACACCTTCCAGTCCGGGTAAATATACGATGGATCTGGCTTTTGCTGCGGGTAATACTTGTACGGTCTCTGCCGCCGATGGTTCGGCATTCCCGGTTACAGGAACGGGTAAATTTGTGAAGAAAGGAGATAAGTGGGGAAATGTAGATCAGGACGCCATTAATCTTGATTATGTGGTAACGGAGGGAAACTATAAGCACGCCATTACGGATACGCTGGTGTTCAGGGACAAAGCCGTTACTTTTCTTGAATATAAACCCGTCGTTTTGCCGTAATCTGAATATTAAAGTCAGGAGACTTCATCGATGTGAAAGCCTGGTAAGGTTTCGGACGTTGAGTTTGCTTTATCAGGAACAGAGAAGCGGGTCTCCTGGCTATTTATTGGTTTTCAGTATCCAAAAAAAGAGTTGTTGGTGTCATGGGAAGAATCCGAATTTTTTTGTATGGTGTCTTATTGAGTATAACCGGGGTCTCAGGTAGCATCGCTGCCGATTTCCCCGGGAGGGCGGGCCTGGTAAATATTGCAAGAGGATGTTCATACCGATGGAATGTTCAGCCGGAATATTCCTTGTGTGCAGATGCAGGCGATGATGTTCAGCTTACGGATGGTCAGTTAACCTCCGGATCATCACCGATCTGGGACAGAAAAAGCACAGTGGGCTGGGATAACAGTCGTTCGGTAACGATTATTATTGATTTGGGCAGTGACCGACCAATCAGCGGGTTCGCCTTAAGTATGGCCGCCGGAGCATCGGATGTGAAATTCCCAAGTAATATCTTTGTGATGACAAGTTCCAATGGCTCAGATTATTATTTGAAAGGCGATCTTGTGCAGATGACAAATCATCCTTTGCCGCCCTCAAATTCGTATTCCGGATTCACTTATCAAACAACCGATGTGAAGACCCACGGGCGATTTGTATTTTTTAATTTCATTATACCGGGCCCCGGCAATTATATCTTTATTGATGAAATTGAAGTGTATGAGGGTGAAAGCGATTTTCTCAAGTTGCCTGATGGCGGATCTGCCATCGCGATCAGAGATGGAGATCTTTCAGGCTATTTCACAACAATAGGTTGCAGAGCCCGTTTCGAAAGAGATATCAGGCAAATCCGTTCGAGACTGCATGCTTCGGCTATTTGTACAGACCTGAAAAAGTCGGTCTCTGACAGTCTTGACAAGTATGAAAAACAAATCCGAGACTTCGTGATCAATGAAATTTCAGGATTCCGTGCGATTGTACCGTTCAATCACCTTCATGAAAATATTCTGGCTTGCCACGGACAAATTCTTAAAGGTGAAGGAATTCCCGTTTTGTCTGTTTGGCATCGTTTCAGATATGCTCCGATTTCGCCGCTTGAAACTCCTGAGCAGGAGAATCCGTCTCTGTCATTGCGAATGATGCAGAACGAATATCGTTCGGAGGTTTTTAACCTCACCAATGCCGATCAAAAGCCGCTTGAGGTAAAGTTTTGTCTGAAAGGATTGCCCGGTTGGGTTGAAGTGAGGGAACTGGGATACGTAGATACCCGCGAAGGAATTGTTACAGCAGCCCCTCTGATACCGGTACATCATCTTTCCGGATCTTATCAGGTAACTATTCCTTCGGGAATGACGCGTCAAATATGGTTAACGTTCTGGTCTGCAGATACAGATGCGGGAAACTACGCCGGATCAATTGAAATTGAAGCCGCGGGTATCCAAAAATCAGTTCCTTTGGAATTGACGGTTTCTTCGTTGAGTTTTCCTGAAAAGACTTCGCTGAATGTGGGCGTGTGGGACTATGCAGCGGCAAACAGATATGGCGTAAACGGGCATAACAGGCAAAAGGTAATGGATGACCTGCGCAGTCATTTTGTCAATGTTGCCGTGGGGACACGCGCGCAGGCGGCTGTTCCGAATGCATCAGCTATCGATACGTGCGGCCACATCACGAAGCCGCTGAATTTTTCTTCGTTTGACAAATGGCTGCAACTATGGCCGAACGCCAGACACTATAAGATATATTATGCCGTGACACTTTCCGACAATAACTTTTCAGGTGTTACACGCGGCACCCCGGCGTTCAGGCAGGCGGTTAAAGAATGGGCTGCGGCATGGGATCATCATGTCAGGGAGCTTAACCTTTCAAAGGGGCAGGTTCAGATGTACTTCATGGATGAACCACGAACGCCGGAAGCGTTTCGAATCCTTCGGGAATGGGTGGAGGCCTTCAGGGAAGGGAGCGATTTGGTGGATCTCTTCTGTGATCCGACTAACCTCCATTTGAACAATACTATGAAAGATGCACCTGCAGCCTTAACCCAATGCAATGTGATCTGTCCGCTCACAAGCCAGTTGCTGGTATACCCTCCGGAGATAAGAGACTTCTTCGATGCCTGCATGAAAAACGGAGAAGAGCTTTGGTTGTACATGTGTTCTCCCAACAAACATGTTGATCCTGCCTATTTTCGGATGCAGCCCTGGTATGCGTTCGATCTGAGCGCTACCGGATCGTGTTTTTGGAATTATTCTGATTCACGGGGGAATCCATGGAATGAATACGTGGTCCATTCAGGAGTATTCAGGAACTCGTTTTCCATGGTCTATCTGGACGATGACGGACCGGTTTCGACAAGGCATTGGGAAGCAATGCGCGAGGGGATAGAGGATTACGAGTACCTGTCCATGTTGCGAGAGAAATCGAAAGATCCTGATCGTGCAAAAGCTGTTGCCAAAGAAGCGCTTAAAAAGCTTGAAGCAGTTACAGGTCAAAATCTGACCATGAAATGGAGTACTGAGAATCCCAGTTATGTCGCGGATGAAGGCCGGATAGAAGTTTTACAGGCCATTGAGCAACTGTGTTGCATGCCTGGCCAGACCGGGACAGTCCCTCTTTTTAATGAAGCAGGAAGTGTTCCTGCACAAATGAATAGCGAGGCTGTTCCGGTCAGCAATTTTACATCAGATACCGGTACAGCCCGAAAATTCGGCGTCCATGAGGTCGTTTTACGGGGAAGCCGGTTGAAAGCAAATCCTTTTGATACGGATTGTCAGGTTGTCTTTGTTGCCCCCTCGGGAAGGCGCCGGCGGATCAACGCTTTTTATGATGGCGGAAAAACATGGCGTGCAAGAGTGTACGTCGACGAAGAAGGTGCCTGGACATGGGAATCTTTCTGCGATGAAGACAGCAGATTGGGCGGAATTAAGGGGAATTTCAGGGCCATTGATTCCGATTTGCGGGGGATGTTACATAAAGCTCCGGGCAACCCGAAGCAATGGAAGACAGACAACGGGCAATGGTTTTTAAATATCAGCGACACCGGTTATCATCTCTTTAATAAAAATGAAACTCTTTGGAAAGCGTACATTGAAGACCTGTCTAAACTTGGAGTTACATCTGTGAGAGCAGGGTCATTGGGAGGAGTTGCCTGGGATGAAGAGTCTCCGATCAACCAATCATTCAGGGACGCCTATCCTGACTGCAATGCTTTTACCACGGATAACAACCCATGGATGGAAGAGAACTTATACAAAATAAACCTGGAACGATTCCGGACCTCAGATGAACGGATGATCTGGATGCTCAATAATTATCCGGACATCTATATCCAGCTTATTTTATTCGGGATAAGAACCTGGGGTAAGGACGATACCGGTGAACAATGGAACGCGATACCTCAGGAAGTACGGAATAGCACGATGAAGTATATGGTTGCACGATGGTCGGCTTTTCCCCAAATTTTTTATTTGATTGTAAACGATTTGCATTGCTCGGATAAGTTTCCGGACAACCAGTCTTTTATCAGGGAGGTAGGTCGGTACTTTGCCGCTAACGATCCCTGGGAACATTTAATTTCCGCCGGACCTAACCGCTTTCAGAAATTTCCGTTTACGGATGAAGAGGACCTCGAATGGGTCAGTTATATTCATATCGAAGATTTATTTGCGCTGGACGCCCGGGAGGCAGAGCTGTACGAAACCTGTCCGCTGCATGTTTTTCTGGGAGAAGACTGGTATGAACATACACGCCTCGACCGGAGCAGGGATTACCTGTATCATCCGGAATATTTCTACAGATGGTTGTTTTGGTCCTGGACATTGTCAGGCGGATCAGCGAATTACGGCGGGCGATGGGCCAGGATCCATCCCTATTTTTCGACCGGTTCATTACTCTATACTGAACCATTGGGTGGCCTGGAGAAAGAAAGCCGGAACACCCAAACCTCCCGGAATGAGGCGCCGGCTTCAAAAACCTTTGTTCGTGCAAAGTATAACACGCAACTGAAAGGATTGAATTCGGTAAAATACATTACTGATTTTTTTTCAGACAGGAGGATTGATCTTTCTGAGTTTATTCCGGATCCCGGTATGGTTAGCGATAAGAACACGAGGGAGGAGGGAAAGTACCTGAAATTGATGAGAAAGGGAGATAAAGAGTTCATTATTTATGATCCCAATGCCTTGTCGGGAGGAAACAATACCCTGATTGATATTGATAAAACAGTTCGTTTTTGTTTGGATTTTGGAGATATTAACAAGAAATACTCAGTCAACTGGTATTGTCCCCTTAATGGAAATACTGTCAATGGCGGTCAGATCGAATGTAATGGCAGGGTTAGCTTCGAGGCACCCTGGCAAGGTGTTGATGTCATACTATATTTGAAAGAAGATGTTGATCGCGCTGCTGAAGTGATCAAATGAGCTTTTCAAGACAGTACCGGAGGTTCAAGACACAGCTTCCGGACAGAAATGCATGTGCCTGCTGCAGGCCATGTATGAAGTTCAAGCGGCAGGCCCCAAAGAGTACGCGGAGCATAAAATACGCGCAGGGATGATCGTACGCTGAAAGAATACCCTCAAAAGCATATGAACCTTTTCGGAAATTTTATTGTTTACTAATTGACCAAGCAGGCGCTCATGCAGAGTCCTGAGAAGGCGCCGCAGAACGCTCTGTCAGTTTGACTAAAAACTGACAGTTGAGCGCCCCGGAAGGGAAGTTAATTTAGCGGGAAAGCCAAAATTATTATTTTATTTGACCGGTGTCGTCGTGTTTGGCTGAATTCACGGAGCTTTGGCTTGATTTTTGCAAGCCTACGGAATTTTGTGTATAACTGAAAAAAAAATATTATATTTGAATGATTAGAACATTTGTGGCATAAATATCCTCCATGATATCTATACTATGTACAACTTAAAAAAATGATTATGAAGAACAAATTCTTATTAATGTGTGTGACGGTGCTTTTTGCCGTGGGTGCTTTT
>JBDKTZ010000128.1:0-3638 GCA_039679975.1 Prolixibacteraceae bacterium | reverse complement strand
GACTGGCAACGGGTCTGGCTTGTTTTATTTTGATCCTGCTGTTTGTACAGCATGAATTTTCGTACGACGGATTTCATAAAAAAGCAGACCGGATTTACCGGGTGGTGCAAAAGCGACCTACTCCGGATGGGGCAAACTACTGGGCCGTTACATCGCCGGCCATGGCAGGTACCCTGTTGCGCGAGTTTCCCGAAGTGGTCGCTGCCACAGCCGTGATGGAAACGTTCAATCCGTTGCTGAGCCTGGGCGATCAGCACTTCCGCGAACAGGGGATTCTTGCCGATACGGCGTTTTTGAGCATTTTTACATTTCCGTTGCTGGAGGGAAATCCGAAGACGGCACTGAAGGATCCTGCCGGCATTGTACTTACCCGCAGCCTTGCGCGGAAGATTTTTGGTGAAAAGAACCCCATGGGCCGTACGCTGCTGTACCGAGGACAACATCCGCATGTGGTTACCGGCATCATGCCCGATGTGCCCGAAGCAACGCATTTGAGGTTCAGCTATATTCTGCCTATCCAGTCGGATGAGTATTACAGAAATTGCGTGACCAAAGAGGCCTGGTTCAACAATGGCCTGTACACCTATGCTGTTCTGGCTGAAGGTGCAACCGCTCAGCAGGCAGAGGGGAAGATGAGCGCTTATATAGACCGGAACCTGGCTGACTGGAGGACGGAAAACCGCATGACATTTTTGTTTCAGCCTTTAAAAGACATTCATCTGAAATCGGGTCAGCTCATCACTTTTGATTTTGAAAGAAGCGGGAGCTTCAGATATGTCTGCATTTTCCTTGCAATTGGTTTTTTGGTGCTGCTGCTGGCCTGCATTAATTATATGAACCTCGCTGTTGCGCGTTCTGTGAGACGTACTCGTGAAATCGGCCTGCGGAAGGTGATCGGGGCGTGGCGCCATCAACTTGTTGGCCAGTTTCTGGGCGAGTCGATGATTATGAGCCTCATGGCGATGATACTTGCACTTGGATTTGTTCATCTTTTGCTGCCGTTTTTCAGTCAGCTGGTGGAGCGCCCCATCGGGCTCGATTACTTCGGCAACCCCGTTCTCCTTCCGGGACTACTGACGCTGACCATACTAGTTGGGCTGCTTTCGGGGAGTTACCCGGCCATCCTGATAACTTCCCTTCGGCCCATCCGGGCACTTTCGGGCAAGGAAGGCAAATTTACCGGGCGTTTCAGGATTCAGCGGGTCCTCATTGTAGGGCAGTATGCGGTTTCCATGGTGCTTGTATTGGGGAGCTTCGTTATTGCCAGGCAAATGCAGTTTGTGCAAAGCAGGGAACTGGGCTACAACCGGGAAAATATTCTTACTATACAGATAAACGATCCGGCTTTGGGTAAGCGTTACGCCTCAATCCGCGAAGAACTGCTGCAGGATCCTCACATTTTGGGTATGAGCTATTCGAACTTTCTGCCCACCGATGTAGACAGAAGTCAAAATTTGTTTGATTGGGAGGGCAGCGAAGGCAGGCTTCTGCCCAGTCATACCGTTGGAATAGATTACGATTTTTTGAAGGTTTACGGGATCGATCTTGTTGCCGGACGCGGTTTTTCCCGGGAATTTGGGACGGACACGCTGGGAGCGCCTTTGGCCCTGATTAATGAAGCAACTGTAAAAGCGCTGGGATGGACACCGGAAGAAGCTGTCGGAAAGGATTTTGGTTATTCGGACGGACGGGGAAGGCGGACGATTATCGGTGTCGTGAAGGACTTTCATTACAATTCCGTTCACAACGCGCTTGGACCGCTGGTGCTGACCCCCGACACAGAATCAACGGGATATATATCGGCTCGTGTGCGTCCAGAAAACCTGGCTCAGACAATTGCCCGCTTTAAGGCCGCTGTAGGGGAAGCAAGCCCTTATCCTTTCGAGTACCAGTTCCTGGACAGTAAATTTGATCAATTGTATAAGGCAGATGCCAGGTTGGGTGGTATGGTCCGTTTTTTTACCGTTCTGGCGTTTCTGATCGCTTCACTGGGCTTATTCGGCCTGGCTGCTTATGCTGCCGGGCAGCGCATAAAGGAGATCAGCGTTCGCAAAGTGTTGGGCGCTTTGGTGACCGGTGTTGTGGCTTTATTGTCGAAAGATTTTATCCGGCTGGTTCTTCTTTCAATTGTCATCGCTACGCCCGTGTCGTGGTATGCCCTGAACCGGTGGTTAGAGGACTTCGTTTACCGCATCGAGATTAGGTGGTGGATGTTTGTTGTAACCGGGCTGCTGGCTGTTACCATTGCATTGTTTACCGTGGGCCTTCAGTCGGTCAGAGCCGCGCTGACCAATCCTGCTGAGAATTTGCACCGGGAATAACGCGATGCCGCGATCCCGGTAAAATGCTTGAAGGAGGAAGAGCCGCCTGAATACGAAGTAAGGGACGAACTGCAAACAAAGAATCCCGCATCATTAGGGGAGGAAACAAGTCGCCAATATTGAATAATGAATTAAAGATGTGGATTGTGTTCAAGAATTATTTTAAGACCGCCTTTCGGGTTGGCAATAATTTGTATACGATTATAAATATTGCCGGACTTAGCATTGGACTGGCCTGCTGTATGCTCATCCTGTTATTTACCAGGGATGAAGTGAGTTTTGACCGGTTCCATGCAAAGAAGGACCGGATTTTCCGGGTTACTGCTACGATAACCGGTGAAGACGGGGTGAATAAGATGGGGAGCACCAACTTGATTGCCGGACCTTCGTTTGCCGGAGAAATTCCCGAGGTGGAGACCTATGTGCGCACGGAAACAGGGTCTTTTATTCTGCGTTGCGGGGCTGAAACCTTCGATGAGGAAATTCTTTCGGCAGATGAAAATTTTTTCTCGGTGTTCTCATTTCCTCTCGTCTCCGGTGATCCGGCTACCGCACTTTCAGACCTTCATGGCATGGTATTGTCGGAGGAGGCGGCCGAAAAGTATTTTGGAACAACCGATGTCATTGGAAAAACACTCGGGTTGCAGGTCAACGATACATTTGAACCTTTCATGATCACCGGAGTAGCGAAGAATCCTCCTCAGAATTCATCGTTCCGTTTTCGGATACTGATCCCTCTCAAGTTTGTCCATTCCCAATACGTGGATAACAGTTGGGTTGGATTTTACATCAATACTTTTCTGATATTACGACCAGAATCAGACTACAAACTGGTGGAGCCTAAACTGGATCAGGTTTTTCTCAGTAAAGCCGGTGAGGAACTGCGCGAGATGAAGGAAAAGTTTGGCTTTAAAGACAACGTTCACTTTGGGCTACAGCCTTTTCTGCAAATCCATTTGGATACAGAATACGGAGATTTTAGAAACGGATTGGCGGCAGGAAGTAATTCGCTGTATTCCTATATTCTGTCGGGCATCGCCCTGGTCGTTTTGGTGATTGCCTGCATCAATTTTATCAATCTCACCATCGCCCATTCGCTGAAAAGGGGCAGAGAAATTGGCATCCGGAAAGTCCTCGGAGGCCAGAAACGACAACTTACCGGACAATTCATGGGCGAATCGTTTATGCACTGCCTTTTCTCCTTTGCGGCGGCCATTATAATTACCTGGCTGGCGCTTCCTTTCTTCAACGATTTGGCAAATAAGCAACTAAGTCTTTCTTATCTGCTCGATCTGAAGCTGGTGAGCCTTTACCTGA
>JBDKTZ010000206.1:0-26731 GCA_039679975.1 Prolixibacteraceae bacterium | reverse complement strand
CCGTGCTATTTCATCCTGTGATCTTGAACCCTAAAAATTACAAATTTGTCTGATCGTTATCGTATACCCGTTCTTATCGTAACCGGTTTTTTGGGAGCCGGCAAGACCACTTTTCTCAACCGGCTTATCCGAACTCATCGTCATCTGAAACTGGCGCTGGTCGAGAATGAGTTTGGGACTACCTCAATAGATCGGGACCTGATCGTGGGTATGCGCAGCGAGAATATATACGACTTAAGCAACGGATGTATCTGTTGCAGTATTTCAAACGAATTTGCAACCACCTTACTGGATCTGGCTGATCAGGCCGGAGACATTGATTACCTGCTCATTGAAACTACTGGTGTCGCCGACCTGTCGAACGTGATTCGTCCTTTTTTTACTGAGAAGGATCTGATGGACCGTTTCATCTATCAGGGGAGCATCTGTTTGGTGGATGCCTTGAATGATGATGAACAACTTAAAGGAAATGAACAACAGATGCAGATCATTCTGAGCGATCTGCTGCTCATCAATAAGTCGAAAGAGGTAAGCGAAGAGAAGCTGGTTGAACTGGAAAGATTGCTTTTGGCGTATAATTCCTCGGCAAAACTGCAGCGCACCGAATTTGGTCAGGCTGATGATTTTAAGCTGGAACTATTTGGAGAAGAAGTTCGCGGTATCATTGAAAAAAAACTTGCGCGCCCGGTGATGTTCCGGCGCATTGAATCAAAGAAATATACCACTTTCACCCATAAATTTGAAGGAGAAATAAATCTGGCCCGTTTCCAGCATTGGTTCTATTATTTTGCGGCCATCAGCCAGCTCGACATATACCGGGTCAAAGGAGTGCTTTTTCCTGAAAACAGTCCTGATAAGATCATCGTGCAGTCAGTTGCCGGAACTGTATCTTATACCCCGGGTTCAATGACCACCCCCGGAGAAGAAAAGATAAATACCCTGGTTTTTATAGGAAAGGCTATTGACTCGGACAGGATTGTGGCTGAACTGGAGGAGTATTTGCGTGAAGAAAGCTTTTAATTCCAGTCTGTCAGAGATCCCTTTAACGTCCAGGGTCTCACATCGGTGACAAACATACCGGCCGCCTCTGCTGCCCGCAGACCCAGGTCGCCGTCTTCAAAGACATGACATAGAGTCGGCTTAACACCCATAAGCTCGGCGCATTTTAAAAAGGTATGCGGTTCGGGCTTGTGGATGGTAACATCATCGGCCGAGACAATAGCCGTAAAATAGCTGGTGAGCCTAAGCTGCTCGAGCTGTACCATGGCGCTGCGGCGACTGGCGCCTGTTCCTACAGCCATTGGGAGAATACCATGGTATTTATAAACCAGATCAACGATCATCGGATATGGTTTTAATAAATGAGCGCTATCCCAAAAAGACTGTTGTTTCATCCTGACCATTTCTTCGGGATCTACATCTTTCAGATTATTCTCTGCGATTACCCGACGGGCGAAATCGATGGTCGGTGCCCCGGTCATTTCGACCATGATCAGCGGGTCGAAATGACAGTGATAATGAGCGCAGACTTTATTCCAGGTATCAAGGTGGACGGGAAGGGAGTCCGATAAAGTACCGTCAAGATCAAAAATAAGCGCTTTAGCCTGAGGATGTATTTCTAAATTCATTTGCGAATAATTTGTTTTTTTAATTGCCAAATGGAATAGTCATGATTGAAAGTTTGTTCTCATTTCCGGTTGGCGTTTGCCGGATCAAGGCTATTTTCATTTTTGCTTCAACGCCTGGTACCGGCAAAAGGTACAGAATTGAACGGCAAAAGTAGGAAACAAATTTTTAAAATTCCGAAAGCTTTGCTATCAAATAAAATATTCTTAATTTTGCGCCACCTAAAAAGTTAGGTTTATTTTTTTAACAAACAAATTATTAACACATGAAAAACCAGTATGAAACCGTTTTCATTGCAACTCCCGTTTTATCTGATGTACAGATAAAGGAAGCGGTAAGTAAATTCAGGGACATCATCACCCAGGGTGGGGCTGAGATTGTCAATGAAGAGGACTGGGGATTGCGTAAACTAGCTTATCCCATTCAGAAGAAGAGCACAGGCTTCTATCATCTGTTTGAATTCAAGGCAGAACCTGAATTCATCCAAACACTGGAGATCCAGTACAGACGTGACGAGCGCATTATTCGTTTCCTTACATTCAAGTTGGATAAATATGCGGCCGAATACAGTGAAAGAAGAAAATTGAAAGCTAAAAAAGAAAAGGAGAGTTAAGCTATGGCAAATAATCAAGGTGAAATCAGGTACCTGACCCCCCCGTCAGTTGAAATCAAGAAGAAAAAGTACTGCCGCTTCAAAAAGAATAAGATCAAATACGTGGATTATAAAGATCCGGAATTCCTTAAAAAATTTCTCAACGAACAAGGACGTATTCTTCCACGCCGTATCACTGGTACTTCACTGAAGTATCAGCGTAAAGTAGCTAAAGCAGTTAAGAGAGCGCGTCATTTGGCCCTGCTGCCCTTCGTGACCGATATGTTGAAATAAATAAAAGTAAAAGAAATGGAGATTATTTTATTACAAGATATTCAAAACCTGGGGAGCAAAGACGACGTTGTCAATGTAAGAGACGGCTATGGCCGCAACTATTTAATTCCCAAAAAGATGGCTATCGTTGCCAATTCAACATCCAAAAAAGTTTTGGCTGAGAATATCAGGCAACGGGCTCATAAAGAAGCTAAACTAAAGGCCGATGCACAGGCGCTTGCCGGACAATTGCAGGGTAAGTCTGTTATTATCGGTGCAAAAACAAGTTCTTCCGGTAAGATTTTTGGTTCTGTGAATACCATTCAGTTGGCCGAGGCAATTAACAAGCTTGGATTTGAGATTGACCGGAAACAGATCAAAATTGCTGAAGACAGTATCAAGGAAGTCGGAACTTATTCTGCTAAAATCAAACTTCATAAGGAGGTTACAGTGGATTTTGGTTTTGAAGTTGTTTCTGAATAATTATTTGTAGTGTATCACACAATTTCGCACGTTTTTTCAAACAAACAGAATAAAGCCGGCTGCTTCACACACAGCCGGTTTTCATTTTATTCCTGTTCCTCTTCCACAAGACGCTTATTTCTGATTACATTCAGGATAGCATCAACAATATGATCGTCAAGGATAGTCGAATAATTGAAGATCAGGTCAAAATCATAATTGTCTGGCTTTCTGCCCGCCAGATGCTCGATAAACAGGTTCCGCTGCCGGTCTACTGTGGTGACATATTCATACGCTTCCGCATGAGAAATATTATTAACCTGCATGATCCTGTTGACACGCCATTCCAATGGAGCCTGCAGTTTAACGCTTAATTTACGGGGAATATCCCGGGCAATAATACAAGCTGCGCGCCCCACAATAATATAATTGCCTTTTTCCGCGAGCCAGTAGATTACTTTCCTGACCGATTCAATGACATGCTCATCGTTGAAGTCATAGATTTTTTCGGGTGAGAAAGAAGACACTACATCGTGAATATCAAAGCGGTCTTCTGACATAAACAGTTGCTTTACCCGTGCCGGATCCATTTCAAGTTCCATAGCGGCTTCCTCGATAATCTCTTTGCTTACCCATTTCCATTCCACTTCTGTCTTTGTTTCGGACAGGTAGCTGTAACCGGTCAGGATTTTAGATAGTTTTGTTGCAATTCGCCTTGCAGAACAGCCACATTCCCGCGAAATCAGAATCACGGGTCCCGGAAATCTTCCGACTTTTTGTTTCCTGGCTTCTTTTTCGGCATATCCGTTAAACAGGTTCGTCATAATCAGTCCCTTATCTTTATACAAATCTACGATTCACCTCCTATGCCGAACAAGTAAAAGTGTTTTATAATATCTGATGGATATGATGTTATAAAACAATCTTACAGAACATGTAATTGAATCGCGATAATTATTGTTCTGAAACTTCCCGTTGAGGAAGATTTCAGAAAACAGCTTCAGGGCAGCAATGTCGTATTTTGACTTTCCGTTGTCGTTTGTCTCATTGCATTTTTGTTATTTCCTTGATGATCTTCTTCTCATTCATTTTACCACTATACAAAATCAACGTATAGCTCAGGTTCAGGGGTGCATGCTTTTTCAACCCGATGGGCGTGCGTCCCGGGAAAACAGCATTTTGCATGCTGTTTTTCTTTCGCAGGATCCAGGTTTGTGGTGACGCCTGATTTTCAGGATGGGCATAAACAATAACTCCTCCATTGTTCCCGTTTTTGCCAACCTGTCCGGTTATATTCACATAATTGCCACCTTCGACAGCCTCATTTTTCGGCTCAATTTCGCCGTTTTCACCGAAAAACCTGATGTCGTCGGGGAGTTTCATGCGCACGGAAAATCCTCCATAACCTTTTTCATCATCCGAACCACCCAGTTTCAGATTATCCACCAGTGATCTCAATGAAATTTCGATCCTGATTTGCCGATAATTACCGTTTTGAGGGTAAAACGTGTAACGTGTTGTTTCCTGCAGAAAAGCTTCAGCGCCATCTTTCCATTTTGGTGACTGCCATTGGGAAATTGTTTCAAGAACGCCGTTTCCCTGTTCCATCCGTTTAAATTCGACACTTTTGACATCGACCTTAAAATCCTGTAACAGCCAGCCGTCGCCAATGGCTTTGCCGTCGATCAGGATCTGATGCCATGCCCAAAAGATGCCGCGGTGATGGGGATGGTCTGGCGGGGCATTTTCTGTGATTTCAGTACCGTCGGGGAGATACACAGGGTGCAGAAAGTTAGTGCGTCCGTTTTCGGGGTTCATGCTGACTTCTTCCTTGTGGTAAAAGGCAACCTTATTTTGGCCGTCGAGGATCCATAATCCGCCTTCGCCCTTCCGGATACTGATTTGGGCGAACAGGCCGCTAATCCCAATGAAAAGGCATATGCAAATGACGCTTATTGTTTTCTTCATCTTCTGTTTCTCCGGTTATTTCTGAATCGGTTTTCTGTTGCAGAGACTAAGATATAAATGATAATCCGGAAATCATTCTTTATGTGTCGCAAAACAGCACTGCTTTGCTTATGTCGGAGGGTGCAGACGTTTACTGAACCATTTTCGGACGCCTTGCATCGTTTTCTGCTGAGTTGACGGTGCATGGCGATGACAGGTTGATCGTTCCCGGCTATTTTCGGGCGCACCCCATCGTATCTCAACGCCATCGTTTGGATTATAGGCCATCTCAAAAGCTTCTTTTCGGCTGAGGACTTCAGCGATTGTCAATTCCTGCGATGATCCGTCCGAACGGGTATAGCTGACAGTCAGTTTGGAAATTTTTTTGTTCAGGTATGACTTCAGATTATTTTTAATATTTTCAGGAGCGCTGAATTTCGAAATTTTAAAGTCCTGTGGCGAAGCAGCAACCCGTTCCGGAAAATCAAGGACGGCATCGATGGCAATAAGAAGCCTCAAATCGCGGTTGGGCGTCGAAAAATTTTCCCACTGTCCTCCGGCGAGAAAAATACCGTTGGCGTTTGAAGGCATCGGAATTACTGTTCCGGGATGTGATTGCATGTAGGCTTCGCCGGTGGCGACCGATTTTACACGAACCAGCAATTGCTCATGAAGCGCCCGGATCAGGTCTGCCAGCGCATCTTCCGGATCGAGCGGTTCCGGATTGATCAGCTTCTCCATGGCATGGTAGAACGTATCACTTTCCATCTTTTTCTGTTGAAGCGAAAAAGAGGCAAAACCTGATGCAGCTTTCATCGCTTCATTTCTCATCAAACCCACCCTGCCATTTTCAAAGGCGATTGGACGGAACGTTTTAAAACCGGGTTCGCCGACCACCTCATTCGTATTAAAAAGAAAGTTTCCTTTCCAGAATCTTTTGATGGCAATGGTCTTGTCGGGCTGCGCATCGACGGCAAGAAGCCGTCCCGGACGCCTGTTGGTTTGCGGAATCCAGCTTACCAGGATCAATGTGTGCCCGTATGGATCGGCAAATACTGTTCCGGGACGTAATGCCTGCCGGTTAAGTGAAACCGGATAATAATCTGCATTTTCATTTTCCAGGGCAGTACGGGCGGTTCCGGAATGAACGCCATTCATGACAGTTCTGATAAAGGAGTTGAATGCTGCTGCCGGGTTGGTTTTTGATGACGGACTTTCGTTGGTGATCCATTCTCCTGTCTGGGGGCTACGGCCCACGTAACCTCTGTTGCAGACGTGGTATCCAAAAGGAAGCCCCAGCTTCCATGCAAAATAAGCTCTCAGGAAAAATGGATTGTCAGCGCAGTCGGGTTCCATGATCACTCCGTTCTTGTTTTCGGGATCGTCTTCTTTCAATGAGAGGTAGTTGTACAGAAAGTTTCGGTTTCTATCCCTGGTAACCTCATGAAGGGCCGACCAGGAGGCTTGTTCATCGCTTCCCTGGAACAAAGCGTTTATCCACGAGGAATAAATGGTCTCCATGCCGCTGTCCCAGCCGCGGGTCGTCTTCCATACAGCGCCGTTCCGCGAAATTGGCTTCGCAGGCTCAATAAAGAATTCCACCTGGCAAATTTCCTTATCATTTGCAATCAGCGTTGCTTTGTATTTGCCTGCAGGACTTCCTTCAAATTCATCAATCCTCCAACACGGCAATTCTTTGCCTGTTCTTGTATCGGTGGGCTTCATATTACCCGACTGACCGCTGACAATGATCATGGCGTTCCCGACGTTTTTCCCTCCTGTAGCCAGGATGCGAAAACTTTCACCGGGAACCGGATTGCCGGGTAGAACCAATAGCGTGTTGACAGGAGTGTACTCGTCAGGAGTTTCATGTTCGATGAGAGAATCCAATTTTTCGATCAGCGCCAATCCTTTCTTCCCGGCCCGGTTGTTTCCACATGATACTGTCAATGCGAACAGCACAGAAATAGTCAGGCAGCATGAAAGCAAACGGAGAATTATTTTGCTCATGATGATGCGTTTTCTTTTTGCTTAAAATGTAATGCATTCCAACAGGAACCGGCTGCAAAATTAGCTGAATTATTGACAGCTTATCATCAATGATAAAGGGTGTTTCCAATTAAATAATACTGGTGCAGGCGCTCTTCCCGGCAATTTCGTCGCGGCGTGATTATTTCTAAGAATATTTGTTAAGTTTGTGACATTAAGGCGAGATTTTGATGTATGGCGAACAGATTAAAACCACTAAACTCGGTGCTGATCAAACCATCCGGACCTGATTGTAATTTAAACTGTACTTACTGTTTCTATCTCGAAAAGTCAGTTTTATTTCAACAGGGCAGTAAACACCGGATGAGTTTTGAAATACAGGAAGAAACAATCCGCCAGGTCATGCAGCAGTCAGGCGAGACTGTATCATTGGCCTGGCAGGGTGGGGAACCAACCTTGATGGGACTGGATTTTTATCAGCGTGCAATTGACCTGGAGATGAAATTCGGACACGGTCAGACGGTCGGGAACGGGCTTCAGACAAACGGTTTGCTGCTGAACCGCGACTGGGCTAAATTCCTGAAAAAATATGAGTGGCTGGTTGGTATTTCACTTGATGGTCCTGAGTTTATTCATAATCAGTATCGCTTTGATCAGGGGGGGAAAGGGACTCACCGGCGTGTGGAGGACAATGCGAAGATGCTCCTTGACGAGGGGGTAACCGCCAATGCCATGTGTTGCGTAACCAACCATTCGGTGAAATACCCTGAAGAACTGTACAATTACTATAAGGATTTGGGACTGACCTTTATGCAGTTCATTCCCATCGTCGAAACCGACAAGAACGATCCGTCAAAAGCTGCCGGCTTTTCAGTTGGTGCAGAAGATTACGGACGTTTTCTTAATCGGTTATTCGATTTGTGGCTGGCCGATTTTAAAGACGGACAGCCAACCACTTCAATCAGACATTTTGAATCTGTATTCTACAGCTATGTGGGGCTCCAGGCTCCGGAATGCACCATGATGAAGGAATGCGGCCCCTATGTTGTGATTGAACATAACGGAAACGTTTATAGTTGTGATTTCTTTGTCGAACCAAAATGGAAGCTGGGAAACGTGATGACCGACCGGCTTATCAATATGCTCAATTCAAAAAAGCAAACTGTATTTGGACAAGCCAAGTCACAGCTTCCCCGTGAATGCAGACAATGTTCCTGGCTCACTAAATGCTACGGAGGATGCACCAAAGACAGGATAAAGGACCCGCAGGATCACCGGAAACCCCGTTTTTGTACTTCCTATAAAATGTTCTTTAAACATGCCGACCCCGTATTGTCGGATATGGCTGTGTCGTGGCAGCAACAGCAGCATGATATGCAGCAGGCCAGGCGAACTGAGGGAAACTATCACGCATTTAGCGATTTCACAAAAAGAACTTAAATACAGAATTCCGGTCCGTACATATATAAGCAGACCGGAATTCTGTATTCGTAAGCGCTATCGTTTCCTATTTGGAAGTAAATGTGCCTGGATTTTTGATTTCGCGGTGCGACCAGTAACGGGCGCGGGCCGTTTCAGGATCGACGTCGATTGGTACATAAATCATCGTTCTTCTGTCAATCATTACTGCTTTTAATTTCGACATGTCGGGTGCAATCGGAAGGGGTTGCTTTTTTTCAAACATAATGAATTTTTTTATTATAAATTTGCGTAAAGGTACTCATAATTAATGCACTTCTGTTACTTTAGCTAGCTTAAGAATTAAGAAAACGATAACATTCGGAATATCAGACAATATAGATGCGTCACCGGCGGAAAGAAGAAGGAGGGATACCTGTTTTGCCTTTGAAGATCCGGCTGAAATAATGAATGGACTGAAAACCGAGTTCAAAACTGATCTCTTTGATACTTTTTTCGGTCGACAACAGTAATTCCTTTGCCCGCATGATTTTCAGCTCCAGATGGTACTGATGAGGCGGAACGCCGGTATAGCTTTTAAACATTTTTCTGAAATAGGAATAACCAATGTGATAATCCTGCGCCAGCCTTTCCATGTCGAGTACCTGGTCCACCTGTTCCCGCATCTTAAAACGGATCTCTTCAATCACCGCGACGATATGTTTCCCTGTGAACTCTTTTTGTGTTTCAAAGGAGAAAATGTAACCCATCAGCTTGATGACCAGTCCTGAGGCGATTTGTTGAAAACCAGGCTTTTCATCCCGTACAAGGTCAAAAATCTTCAAATAGGTATCGAGGATCTCTTCCCGAATACCAATATTAATCACCGGCTGGTTGGGGAGAAAAAACGAATGGGAAAAAAATTGATCGGCAATACCGCCGTTAAAGCCGATATATTGTTCTTTCCATCCTGTTTGCCGGAGAGGTTTGTAGCGGTGCCATAACCCGGGCCGGGTGATCAGGATGCTTCCCGGGCGAAGCGGGTAATGATTTCCCATGCTTTCAAGGATTCCTTTTCCCTCAGTAATGTAGTTGATTTGATACTCCTTCAGAACGCGTCCCTGTGCCCAGTTGAAATGATATCCTGTAGGATGGTCGGGCGAAGGATACACGGTATAAGGCGCAATACGGGTCATGCCGGCCACATTCAAATATATCCCCCATTCTTTATCACGTTCTCCGGGGGTCAGGTACTTCAGAAAGTCATCCATTGTTATTTGTTGTCAAAAAGTGTAAATAATAGATCAAAAAGTGCATTGATAAATGCTTGTAATCAACCTACTTTTGATTCAACCTGTGAAATAGAATTAATCCAAAAGTATTAAATTATCAAATCATAACCTGATTAAATCTGATTAAACCATGCAAGTTATTTTAGGAATTATCTTTCATTCGATCGGCGGATTTGCATCCGGAAGTTTTTACATGCCTTATAATAAGGTAAAAAAATGGGCCTGGGAGAGCTACTGGATCATTGGCGGTCTCTTTTCGTGGCTGATCGTACCGCCTATAGCGGCTTACCTTACTGTTCCCGGATTTGCCGATATTATTGCTTCGGCATCTTCAACAGTCCTGTACTTTACTTTCCTGATGGGCCTTCTGTGGGGGATCGGCGGACTGACTTACGGCTTGGGTGTCAGGTACCTGGGCATGTCGTTGGGCAATTCTGTGACTCTTGGTTTTTGCGCCGCCTTTGGAGCTGTTGTCCCTTCTGTTTATTATTCCATCAATCCCACTGCCGGAAAAACTTCATTTACCGATATGCTTGCCTCCAACGGTGGTCAGCTGGTATTGCTTGGCGTACTGGTTTGTCTCATCGGAATTGCGATTTCCGGAAGGGCCGGATTGCTGAAAGAGAATGAGATTTCGGAAGAGGAAAGTAAGAAGAGCGTTGCTGAATTCAGTCTGGTAAAGGGACTGATTATTGCAACTATTTCGGGTATCCTGAGCTCATTCATGAATTTCGGGATCGAAGCCGGAAAACCGATGGCCGAAGTGGCCGTTGCCCAGGGTTATAATCCGCTTTTCCAGAATAATGTGGCTTATGTTGTGATCTTATGGGGCGGACTGACAACCAATCTGATCTGGTGTACTGTTCTGAGTCTGAAAAATAAGACATACGGTGACTTTGTCGATAAGAATTCGCCTATCGCGAAAAATGTGCTGTTTTCGGCTTTGGCCGGAACAACCTGGTTTTTGCAGTTTTTCTTCTACGGTATGGGCGAAAGTAAACTGGGGAACGGAGCCAGCTCCTGGATCCTGCACATGTCGACCATTATCCTGACAGCCAATATGTGGGGTATTGTCAGGCACGAATGGAGCGGAACTTCAACGAAAACGAAATGGACGTTTGTTACCGGGATCGCCGTCATTTTATTATCGGTTGCTCTGGTCGGTATCGGAAATTCGATTTAGCTAAGAGCTTTGAGCATCTGGTCATCGTTGACCATTTTATAAACCATTTAATCAGTCAACCTATGTATCGGAAAGCGTTTAAAATGCATTTGAACGAAGGACAGAAAGCAGTATATATCAGGCGGCACAATGAAATATGGCCGGAACTGAAAAAGCTGCTGAAAGATGCAGGAGTAAGTGAATATTCCATTTTTCTGGATGAAGAGACCAATACGTTGTTTGCCTTTCAAAAGGTGAGCGGAGATCAGGGATCACAGGATCTGGGGCAGATGAAAATTGTGAAAAAATGGTGGGACTTTATGGCCGATATCATGAAAACAAATCCGGATCATTCACCGGTGACAGTGCCTCTGGAAGAGGTGTTTTACATGGAGTAGGACAGAAACAAGTATCAAGACACAAAGTATAAATACTATGAGACAAAATCAATCAATTCGGCTTTTTTGCGTGATGCTGCTTCTTCTCGCGGGCGGCCCGCTTCTTTATGCGAAAACACAGGTGACAAAACCAGTTTGCGAATACCATGTGAACCCGTTAGGAATCGATGTTTCAAAACCCCGGTTGAGCTGGCAAATGATTTCGGAGGGAAACAACGCGCGGCAGACGGCCTATGAGATCAGGGTGGCCGCGTCGGCAGATGCGTTGAAAAATAACAACAAGCTGATCTGGACTTCCGGAAAAACAGAAAGCACGCAGTCTGTGAATGTGAGCTATGAAGGTCCTGTTTTGAAGTCGATGCAGCGGGTTTACTGGCAGGTACGCATCTGGGATGAAAAGAATAAGGTCAGCGATTGGAGCAAACCTGCTTTTTGGGAAACCGGAGTGCTGGATCCGGGCGAATGGAAAGCTTCCTGGATTTCTTCAGAACCTGAAATCAAAGAAAGCTACTTGCGTCCTTGTCCGTTCTTCAGAAAGGAATTCGCGATTTCCAAAACCGTTAAATCGGCACGTGTGTATGTGACTGCGCAAGGCTTATATCAACTGTTCCTGAACGGAAAGAAAGTAAGCGACGATTTATTTACTCCCGGCTGGACCAGTTTCAACAAGCGACTCCAGTATCAGACCTATGATGTCACGTCTCTGCTCCAAACGAAAAATGCGGTCGGGGCCATTGTGGGTAATGGCTGGTTTTGCGGTAACATTGGATGGAACGGAGGGAAAGGGTACTATGGCGATAAGCCTTCATTTCTGATGCAAATGCAAATCACTTATACGGATGGCACGACCGACCAGATTGTCACCGACAGCAGCTGGAAAACCAGTACCGGACCAATCCTGTCGTCCGACATCTATAACGGCGAGAGCTACGATGCTAACCTGGAAATGCCGGGATGGGATATGACCGGATTCTCAGACAGCAAATGGGTAGCCGTGAGCACACCGCAAATTGCCAAAAATATGCTGATCGCACCTCAGGGTGTGCCGGTAAAAGCTATACAGGAAATCGAACCTGTCAAACTGATCACGACCCCCAAAGGCGAGACCGTATTCGATATGGGCCAGAACATGGTTGGCTGGGTACGTTTGAAAATTAAGGGAAGCAAAGGCGACCAGGTGACCCTGAAATTTGCTGAAGTTCTTAACAAGGAGGGTAACTTTTATACGGCAAACCTGCGGTCTGCAAAGGCGACCGATACCTATATACTGAAGGGCGATGGTGAGGAAATATTTGAACCGCATTTTACTTTTCACGGATTCCGTTACGTGAAAATGGAAGCGCCGGGCAAGGCATCGGCCGATCAGATTACCGGTGTGGTGATCCATTCAGACATGACTCCTACAGGAACCTTTACTTGTTCCGATTCGCTGATCAACCAGCTTCAGAAAAATATTCAATGGGGACAGAAAGGAAATTTTCTGGACGTGCCCACCGACTGCCCGCAACGTGATGAACGGCTTGGATGGACCGGAGATGCGCAGGTATTCAGTATGACAGCCGCTTTTAACTTTGATGTGGCTGCTTTCTATACCAAATGGATGAAAGATGTTGCTGCCGATCAGCTTCCAAACGGACGGGTTCCTCATGTCATTCCCGATGTATTGAAAGGTGGTGGCGGATCGACGGCGTGGGCCGACGTGGCGATCATTGTGCCGTGGACCATGTACCGGATTTACGGGGATCGCCGGATTCTTGAAATCCAATATCCCAGTATGAAAGGTTGGGTCGATTTTATGAAGGAAAGGGCAGGAGAAGATTATCTCTGGACGGGAGATACTCATTACGGTGATTGGCTTGCGTTTGCCAGTGACCGCTCCGATTATACAGGTGCAACGACTGAGAAAGACCTGATCGCTACGGCTTATTATTGCTATTCCAGTACCTTGCTGTCGAAAATTGCAGCTATTCTTGGTAACCGGCAAGATGCGGCAGCATATGCCGCACTGGCCGAAAACATCAAAAAGGCATTTAATGCTGAGTTTGTTTCACCTAACGGCCGCCTGGTATCGCATACCCAGACTGCTTATGCTCTGGCTCTTGCCTTTGATCTCCTTCCTGACCAATTAATACCGAAGGCCGCCAATTATCTGGCTGAAGACGTGAAAAAATTCAAACACCTCACAACCGGCTTTGTAGGGACACCTCTGCTTTGTGAAACGTTGTCTTCTCATGGTTATGAAGATCTTGCTTTCATGTTGCTGACCCGCAAGGAATACCCCTCCTGGCTGTATCCGGTTACCCAGGGCGCTACGACAATCTGGGAGCGCTGGGACGGACAAAAGCCTGACGGTACTTTCCAAAGTGTTGGAATGAACAGCTTCAATCATTATGCGTACGGAGCTATCGGCGAATGGTTGTATAGCTACGTAGGCGGAGTCAGGATTGATCCGGAGAACCCGGGTTACCGGCATATTCTGTTTCATCCGCATATCGGGGGTGGTCTGACCTATGCCAATACCGCTTTTCAATCAATGTACGGTGAAATCCGGTCTAACTGGAAACTGGAAGGTGAAGACTTTATTTATGAAGTTGTCATTCCCGCCAATACAACGGCTACCGTGATCTTGCCTAAGGCCAAAGTTGAAGGCCTGACCATTAATTCCAAACCGGCTGATGGGGAATTAACCCAGGTAAAAGATGGCCTTTCGGTGGAACTGGGATCAGGAAGATATCAGTTTAAGTGTGGGATAAAGTGAAGCTATAAGCGGTAAGGGAGAAATTAAGTGACATTGGAAAAATAAGATGAGACGAGCATGAGTCCGGTCATTCACCGGCAATGACCGGACATGTGAGTTTCCTGTGACCTCAAAAAACAACTATTTAAAATGAATACAGAAAGAATTGAAAAATCTTATCAATCAGCGAAAGAATGCTACGCTGAACTTGGTGTTGATACCGAAAAAGCATTGCAGAAAATGAAAGAGGTGGTGATCTCGCTGCAATGTTGGCAGACAGACGATGTGGGCGGTTTTGAAACAGTCGATTCTTCCTTGTCGGGCGGCGGGATACAGGCAACGGGCAATTACCCGGGTAAATCGCGTAATGTGGCAGAGGTAAGGGCCGATCTTGAAAAGGTCATGTCATTGCTGCCCGGGAAACAACGGTTGAACCTCCATGCAATTTACGGTGATTTTGGCGGACAGTTTGTAGACCGAGACCAGATTGAACTGAAACATTTCCAGAGTTGGATTGACTGGTGCAAAGCCCGGAAGATCGGAATGGATTTCAATCCGACTTGCTTTTCTCACCCAAAGGCAGCTGACGGGTTTACTTTATCCAGCAAAAACGAAGAAATCCGGAAATTCTGGGTAGAACATGTAAAACGTTGCCGTGCAATCTCTGCCGGGATCGGAAAGCAACTGGGCACCCCCTGTGTTCAAAATACCTGGGTCCCTGACGGATCGAAAGATATTCCGGTCGACCGGAACGGATACCGCGCGTTGCTGAAGAAATCACTCGATGAAGCTTTTGCTGTCGACTATCCAAAACAATACATGAAAGATGCGGTCGAAAGCAAACTCTTTGGTATCGGTGCCGAATCGATGACCGTAGGCTCACATGATTTTTACCTGGGATACGCCGTTAAAAATAATAAGCTGATCTGTCTGGATACAGGTCATTTTCACCCAACCGAACAAATCGGAGACAAAATTTCGGCGTGTCTTCAGTTTATTGATGAACTGTTGTTGCACGTTTCAAGGCCGGTTCGCTGGGATTCAGACCACGTGGTGACCCTGAACGAGGAGGTTCAGTTGATTGCTTCGGAAATTGCGCGCAACGACTTCTTTTCGCGGGTCAATATCGGCCTCGATTTCTTCGATGCATCCATCAACCGGATTGGTGCTTACGTGATCGGTACCCGCGCCACGCAGAAGGCCTTTCTGATTGCTCTGCTGGAACCAACGAAGACATTGACCGAACTGGAAGCACAAGGCCGGAATTTTGAACGGCTGGCTATGCTTGAAGAACTAAAAACGATGCCATTCAGCGCTGTCTGGGATTATTACTGCCTGCAGGAAGGCGTTCCCGTTGGAATGGATTATATTGCAGAAATCCGGAAATATGAAGCCGAAGTATTGAGCGAACGCTAAGGAGGTATTCTTCCTTTTTTGAAGATCTCTGAGTCAGGGGAAAAAGAATTACTTCTGCTCGCTATTGGTCAAGTTAAACAAATCTAAAAGACTATTTCTGAATACGATGTATAAGTCCGTTTTCAGGAATAGTCTTTTTGCTATCTTCTTAAAAGAAGTATCACCATTCAATTACAATTTACTGCATCAGACGTATTCTCCTCTGTATATCTAAATGTAAATTCATAAGTCCGATCATCAATTTTCTTAGCCTCGTAAGATGATATATCGTGCAGTTTTACAGCTAGTTCTGCATCACATTTTGTTCCGTCAATAACCACTGTTGAGGGATTTAGTGTAGGAACAATGCTTTCCACAATGATATCCTTTGAACTCTCACTATGTTCAATAACTTTTGTGGTACTAAAGGCGGCTACATTAAAATCAGTCCAGAAACCTTGCGTATTAAAAGTGATCACATGGCTTGTCTGGTTGATGTATATCCAAGTGGTATTTAAGCAATAATCAGTATCTCCCTTGCAACTGCTTAAGGAAAAGATTGAAAAACTAATTATTCCAATAAGTAAAAAGTGCATCCAAATTAGTTTCTGTTTCATTATAGTACTTGTTTTTTATGTTATTTTTCCATCCGTCCCATTTTTCCTGTCCGTTTAAAGCATCCTCAATTTGGCGTATTGTATAACCAGTTACATTATCTTGCGTTAATAACTCAGAACCATTATTGATATCAGATGAAGAATCAATCATGTCTACAACAACTTGTGTATATTCTCCTCTTTTTGTCGGGCCTCCTGAATAAGCTGGATATATCATTTTTGTTAAAGACCATTGAACACCTCTGGCCCAACTTTCTTTTACTTTATCTTCAGTGTCATTAAAATCACTATGATCCATATCCCAATGTGAGGCGTGCGCCAGTTCGTGAATAACTGTTCCGTAGATTTCCTCGCTATTGTGCTGGGGATTCCAGATTTTAATCCAGCTTAGGATGCCCAACGTCCTTCTCCATGCAAGACAATTACCATTGCTGCCATTTTCTTCATAGATCGCGGCAATTTTCATCTGTGGTTTCAGGAATTCATTTTCCGGCGGCCTTCTCAATCCGGCAATATCTTTATAATAATAATGATGGGCAGCTCTGAAAATCTGCGCGTAGTACTGCGATTTATCTCCTCTAATATCCAGGTTCCAATCGCCGTCTTTCTTCGGACCATTATAGCTTGCCTGCCCAACGGTACCACTTCGTATGCTGAAATTGTGCCGATCCCAGTCAATGCTGTAATTGGCGTCTCTTTTGAAGGTACCATCACAGGAATAGTATCCTTGAGAATTGGTTGTGCCCTTATGGGTGGTGAACCATCTTCTTGCTTTTACTTCAACGCCTTCCACCGGCGCGTAACCAGACATAGCTGCAGGCAGGTTCTTTTAATTTTAAGGCGAACAATACTCCCCTCAAGATATAAATAAATGACCCCCATCAATTTATGCGCATAGATGATCGTAATCTCTTTCAAAATTACAATTCATAATTCATGAAAGAAATGTTTTATAACACATAATTCAACTTTATGTGCAGTTCTTTTGAAGAATGATAAGACCTCTGCCTGAAAAATGATTTATTTGCCGGCCTTTACCCTTTTCGAAACGATGATTCGCGAATGATCAGTTCGGTAGGCATGGTAATGGTCCGGTACTCGCGGGGCTGGTGTTTGTCTTCAATTTCATGGATCAGCAGTTCAGCAGCTTTTTCACCCATTTCAAATGCCGGCTGCTTGAGTGTTGAAAGCGATGGTGTCACGACTTCCGAAAAGGGTTCATTGCTGAATCCGATAATGCCAAAATCGTCCGGAATCCGGATTCCGATCCTTTTCAAATACATGATCATACTCAGCGCAGTGGTGTCGTTCCCGCAAAATACGGCATCGGGTGGATTTTGCAAATTAAGCAGATGTTTAATGGCTTCCTGCCCGTCCATTCGGGTCAGTCGGTTGTAAATGATCCGCTCTTCAACCACAGGCAGGTTATTTTTGCGGAGGGCAGCCATATAACCTTCCATACGGTCATGATAGGTGTTCAGGACTGTTGGCCCTGCCAGGTGAGCGATGCGCCTGTAGCCCTCATCGATCAGGTGCTGTGTGGCTTTCAAACCAACGGCATAGTCGTCTACAACAATCTTGTTTGCTTTCAGTTGCGGAGCAACCCGGTCGAAAAAGACCAGCGGGATGTTTTTGTTGGTGAAAAGCTCAAGATGATCAAATTTGTCGGTTTGCATACTCAGCGAGATGATCAGTCCGTCGACCCGGTTTGAAAATAATGAATGCACAATCTTCTTTTCCTTTTCCAAAAGATCGTTCGACTGGGAAATAATCACGTTGTAACCGGTGTTAAATGCGACCTCCTCAACCCCTGAAATGAAAGTGGAAAAAAAATGCCGGTTGATCAACGGCACGACAATCCCGATGGTATTGGTTTTCTGATTTCGCAGGTTTGATGCAATCGTGTTGGGCTGATAACCCATTTTCAGAGCGACAGCCTTGATTTTATCTTTCGTAAACCGGCTAATCCGGGGATTATCATTGAGCGCCCGTGAAACAGTTGAAGCTGAAATTTTTAATTCACGGGCAATGTCATGAATAGTGACAGACGACTTCTTATCCATTGTTCTTGAAATCACATTTTCTATTGCAAATATGCTAATTATTTTACATTAAAAGCAAAAATATATTTTAAAGTGCAATCGATTGCATATTCTCATTTTTGTTATACCTTTGCAGAAGGACGGAGACCGGAGAATGGAGAAAGGAAGAGGGAAAAGGGCATAGGGCATGCCCGCCTATCTGATTATTTCTTGTTCCTGCTAACAGCTAACAATCTTTTTGTTCTTGTGTCTTGATCCTACTTAGTACAAATACGAATTTAAAACCTAATACAATGGCAATTAATTTTGAAGAAAGGTATGCTTATCATCCGGACGATTTTAAAGCATACGACACCAGCCGGGTCCGCAAGGAGTTTCTGGTAGAAAAAGTCATGGAGAACAATGCGATCAATATGGTTTATTCGCACATCGAGCGTTTTATCGTGGGTGGTGCGGTTCCGGTTACCAGGCCGCTGGTACTGGAAACCGTCGATGCGCTGAAGTCAAATTATTTTTGTGAACGCCGGGAACTGGGGATCATGAATGTTGCAGGGACCGGAAGTGTACTGGTTGACGGGAAAGAGTATCTGTTGGAGTTTAAAGACGCTTTGTATGTGGGGAAAGGCTCGAAGGAAGTGATCTTTAAATCGGCCGATCCGAAAAATCCTGCCCATTTTTATTTCAATTCAGCTCCTGCCCATAAGGAATTTCCAACCAAGCATGTCACTTTAAAAGATGCGAACAAGATTCATACCGGCGCTCTTGAAACATCGAATGAACGGACTATCAATCAGTTGATGATCAATACAGTAGTTGACACCTGCCAGTTGCAAATGGGGATGACCGAGTTAAGCCCGGGCAGTGTCTGGAACACGATGCCGGCGCACACCCACAGCCGGCGTAACGAGGCTTACTTTTATTTTAATGTACCCCAGGGACAGGCGGTATGCCATTTTATGGGACAACCCCGGGAGACCCGTCATATTTGGATGGCAAATGAGCAGGCTGTGATCTCTCCCAGCTGGTCGATCCACTCGGCCGCGGGAACGAGTAACTATATTTTTATATGGGGAATGGCCGGTGAAAATCTTGACTATGGGGACATGGATGTCGTCAAACCAAATGAACTCAGATAAAAATCAAAATCAAAAGCAGAAATGAACGACTTATTTGATCTTTCAGGTAAAATCGCCCTGATTACCGGCGGGACCCACGGTATTGGCATGGCCATCGGAAAAGTCCTGGGAAAAGCGGGCGCCAGAATTTGTGTAAACGACCTGTCGGTTGAAAAGCTGGGATCATGCAAAGCGGAGTATCAAAAAGAAGGAATCGACGTCTACACGCTGAAGTTTGATGTGACCGATGAAGCTGACGTCGATCGTGGAATTTCGCAGATCGAGCATGAAGTAGGTACCATTGATATTCTTGTGAATAATGCCGGGATCATTAAACGAATACCTATTCTCGATATGCCCGTGGCCGATTACAAGCAGGTGCTTGATGTCGATCTGGTTGCTCCGCTGATCGTTTCTAAGCGGGTTGCTCCGAATATGATTAAGAAACGCGCAGGAAAGATCATCAATATGTGTTCGATGATGAGCGTTTACGGACGTAATACGGTTTCGGCCTATGCATCTGCCAAAGGCGGGCTGAAACTGCTCACGGCCAATATGTGCTGCGAATGGGCGAAATATAATCTGCAGATTAACGGCATTGGTCCGGGTTACATTGTGACCGCTCAAACCGGACCGATCCGCGAAAACGGCCATCCTTTCAATGATTTGGTGATGACCCGAACTCCGGCAGGAAGATGGGGAGAGCCTGAAGATGTGGGTAATGCCGCCCTGTTCCTGGCTTCGAAAGCCAGCAACTTTGTGAACGGGCATGTGCTGTATGTCGACGGTGGCATCCTGGCCAACTTTGGGTACGTGAAAGGTGAAAATGATATCTAAAGACCCGCGTCATGAAGCATAAACTTATTTTAGTCATCGCCGGACTGGCGGTAATCTCGTGCGGGAAGCAACCAAAGAAGATCTGTATAAAGAATCCTTCCGATCAGGATCGCCGGGATGAGGTTGTCATCATGGACCGGAAAACCGTTGAAGCCTCTTTTGCTGCCCCTGATTCCGGTCTGATGCCGATTGTTAAAGTTGGCGATCGGGCAATCCCTTCACAGGCTGATGATGTGAACGGTGATGGTAAGTGGGACGAACTGGCCTTTCTTGTCAATCTGAAAGCCAAGGAAGAACTCCTTCTTGATGTGGATTTTGTTGCGCGAGGCATTTATCCCGGATTTGAAAAAAGGACCAACGTCCGGCTGGGCATTGAGCAGCCCGATCATAGCTATCCTGAAGTGGATCAGTATGCAGCGCCGTCTTGCCGCGACAGCTTCAAGATCATTGCCCAGGGGGAAAGCGTCAGTTGGGAAAATGACAAAATGGGCTTTCGCAATTATTTTGACTGCCGTAATGTGAAAGATCTTTTTGGAAAATTGAAACCTGAACTGATTGTTGACAAGATCCAAACACCCGAAATACCGAATTACCACGTTTTATCCGACTGGGGAATGGATGTGCTGCACTGCGGGAGCTCACTCGGATCGGGTGGCCTTGCTATACTGGAGAAGGATTCATTGTACCGATTAGGCTCGACCAACACCTATGAGTATCAGAAAGTCTGCGAAGGCCCTATCCGCTCTGTTTTCGATCTGAAATATACCGGCTGGTCAGTGGGCGAAGAGAATCTGTCGGCTGTTGAACGCATTTCCGTTTATCCGGGTAAATACTGGTTCCAGTCGGACGTGACCGTTTCCGGCTTCACGGGCGAAAAACAGGTGGTAACCGGCATTGTGACCAGCAAGCTTAAAAATGAACCTTATCATTTTAAAGCCAATGATGAATATGATGTGATCGCGACGCTTGATAAACAGTCGTTAAATAATGACACCCTGGGGATGGCTGTGATGCTGAAAATTAACGAAGAAACAAAAGTTGCACGAACGTCAAATATCAACTATTATGATCTGGGATACAAAACTGTACCCGAAAAACGGTTTAGTCAGGTGATCTCAGAAACTTACTTTATTGCTCAGAAAGCGCAAAACGATGTCCCTGTGCGTCATTATTTTTTTGCCGTTTGGGGCCTCGAAGATCCGAAATGGAATCAGATTGATGAGTTTAAAAAATATATGACCGATGAAGCTGAAAAGTTGACAAATCCATTAATTGTTACCATACGTTAATTTCCTGATCGCATTTTGAAAAGCCGCATGAGCGGCTTTTTTTTTTGAACGTAGGTGACTCTCTGGTCTTAAGTCGTATGATCATTTTGGCTATTTGTTTGTTTAAACTGATTCGCCTTATAGATTACTGGAAAAGTATAATTTAAGGCATGTTAAATAATATAAGTTTTTATTCGTGAAGGTTTACAGATAATAAATAACTTGAATGCTGATTTGAATCAACCAAAGTTTCCTTCTATGTCGGAAATGGATCGTATTTTTATTGAGCAGGTAAAAGGTGAAAAAGCTGAAAAAACTTTTGAATACCTGTTTCACACATATTATTCTCCGTTGTGTTCATATGCGTGTGCAATGATTAAAAACCAGGAAGACGCAAAAGATCTTGTCAATGACTGCTTCCTGGAATTTTGGAGGAAACGGCATGATATTGAAATAAAAATTTCGGTGAAATCTTATCTCTATGTTACTGTGCGCAATTCGGCTGTAAACTATATCAGAAAAAGGCAGTTGGATCAAAAATATTCTGAGACAATGACTTATCCCTTTTATTTGCAGGAAGAAATTAATATGGAAACAGAACGGCTTTTGCAGATGGAAAATTTGGAGATTCGTTTAAAGCAGGCCATTGATTCACTTCCCCAACAGTGCAGGTATATTTTTTACATGAATCGCTTTGAACAACAGGGATACAAGGACATTGCCTTAAAAATGAATCTTTCAACAGGCACGGTCAAGACCCAGATCGCCCGTGCATTGAAAAAGTTACGTTCTGAATTTGAGGGTGTTATCGGCAAAGGTCAAATTTTGTTCTCCATTTTTGTACGCCATTTTTAACTTTTGCCGTCATAGAATAAAAAAGATTGAGTTAATGATTGCTCCTGACGAAATTGATATCCTGATCATTGATCATTTCGGCGGTACGCTTACCGAAGAAGGCGAAAAAGAATTGCAGGAATGGATCAGCTTTTCTGACGAAAATAAGCTGTATTTTGTCAGGACGATTGCCTATTTGGAGGCCTCGGCTTCAACAGACAGTCGCCGGTATTCATCCGACAAAACATGGCGAAAAATAAAAAGGAAACTCAATCCGTCTGAGGCAAGAAAACGTTTGCTCCTTGAAGCCGGAAAAATCGCGGCAGTTTTTGTACTGGCGTTCTTAACAGGATATTTGTTCCTGTACTTTCGAAATGAACAGAAGCATAATAAAGAAGCACATAGTTTCGTTATAACGGAAGTTCCGTATGGAAGTAAATCGGTGGTTTCATTACCCGATGGCTCCAGGGTCTGGATTAATGCAGGCAGCAAAATGACCTACTCTGTCGATTTTAATAAAAAGGACAGAGTCGTCAGTCTGGAGGGGGAGGCCTTTTTTGATATTGTTACCGACCAGAAAATGCCTTTTTACGTTGAAAGCTCCGGCATTCAGGTAAAAGCCACAGGTACCCAGTTTAATGTGAGGGCATACCAGGAAGAAGAGTTTATAGAAACAACGCTCGTTGAGGGTGAGATCTCCGTGATAAAAAGGGCAGTGGACCATGAAAAGGAAATTGTATTGCATCCGAACCAGAAATTAAAGATCTATAAAGTCCGTTTGCCGGTTGAGCCTTCGGGAGAAACGAATTCTTCTCCGGAACGTGAAGCCAGGAAAGGAAAATCTCTTCAGATAAAAAAGATTGAATTGGAATCGGATGTGAGTACAGCGGTTTATACTTCCTGGAAAGATAAAGAATGGATTATATACAAAGAAAAATTTAGTACCCTGGCCAGAAAACTTGAGAAGCGCTATGATGTTCAGATCTTTTTTAATGACGATTTTATTAAAGATTTTTCATACACGGGCACGCTGCAGGACGAAAATCTCAGGGAAGTCCTTGATATGATGAGCCTGACATCACCAATTTGTTATAAACTTGAAGATAAAACTGTAAGAATATGCTATAATCCCTCTTTTAACGAGAAGAACTGAAATGAGTAACAGGATGGTTCCAGCATCCTGTTACAATGAATTAAACAACGCACAGAAGTTTATGTATTGTCTAATTGTAATTTTCCAAAATTATGAAAAAAAAATTATTCCATGGGTCCCGCACGGACCATTCGAAAAAAATCTTTCTGTTTATGAAGTTAACATTTGCTCTGGTGATGATGGTTGGGTTGATGCAAGTCAGCGGGACTGTATCTTCCCAAAATATAAAGCTTGACCTTGATGTGAAAGATCAGACTTTAAGGTCTGCATTAAATGTGATCGAACAAACCAGTACTTATCGTTTTTTTTATTCAGATAATATACAGGCTTTGGATGAAAGGGTGACCATTGATGTTCACGATACGGAGATCCATGAGATACTGAACTCGCTGTTCGAAGGCAAAGACGTGACGTATCAGATCAATGACAATCACTTGATTGTACTGAAACCGCTTGTGTTGATGCAGGGTGAACGCACTGTTTCAGGCATTGTTGCGGGCAAAGACGGTCTGGCCATTCCGGGAGTATCGGTTTCGATAAAAGGAACAACAACAGGAACGATTACATCTTCAGACGGAAAATTTGTTTTGAAGGTACCTGAGGGGGCCACGGCCATTGTCGTATCTTATATCGGTATGCGGACACAGGAACTGATGCTGGGAAACCAGAGTTCATTTCGGGTAGTCATGGAGGAGGACGTCATCGGTGTAGATGAAGTGGTTGTTATTGGATACGGTTCGCAACAGAAGAAGACACTCACGGGGGCAGTATCGACTGTCGATGAATCGGAATTGCGCGCTGTTCCTGCAGCCAGTGCGGCGGCAAAGTTGCAGGGCCGGGTGGCCGGGGTTACGGTAACCAACGACAATACGCCGGGAGGTGAATCAACCGTGCGGGTACGCGGTATTGGTTCAGTGAACAACAACGATCCGCTGTACATCATCGATGGTGTACCTACTACAGGCGGATTAAGCAAAATGAATCCGAACGATATCGAATCCATGTCGGTATTGAAAGACGCTTCGTCTTCGGCCATCTATGGGGTACGCGCTGCGAATGGCGTGATCATTGTCACCACCAAACGGGGAAAAATCGGAAAACCCCGGATCAGTTTCGACGCCCGTTACGGGTTGCAGCGCACGACCAATCAACTCGATCTGCTCAATACCCGCGAATACGGCGAATTGTTATGGCTCGAAGCGAAAAACATACACCTGAAACCCGGCAAAAACGGATGGGGAAATTCCCAGTATGGCTTCGGTGAAACGCCTGTTATACCCGATTACATTATCCCGGAGGGCAAAAAGGAAGGTGAAGTCGATGAAAGCACTTACAGTTACCCAAGTCCTTATAACGGCATTACAAGGGCCAATAAAGAAGGAACCAATTGGTATGATGAAATCTTTGATCATGCCACTATTCAGGAGTATAACCTATCGGTAAGCGGAGGTACCGAAAACGGAAGCTTTGCATTTTCGGGCGGTTACATGAACCAGGAGGGCGTCGTGATTCATACCGGATTTGAACGTTTCTCGCTACGGTCGAATGCAGATGCAAAAATTAACAAATGGCTGGAAATCGGTGAAAGCCTTGGCGTTTCGTATACCGACCGGACTGATATGGGTACTAATAATGACGAGGGAAACGCTGTTTCTCAGGTTTATCGGATGCAGCCCATTATCCCTGTATACGACATCATGGGGAATTTTGCCGGTACACAGGCTAAAACGACCGGAAACGGCGCAAATCCGGTCGCCGTCCTTTACCGGAACAAAGACGATTATTCCCGGGATCTGCGTGTACTGGCGAATGCCTATCTCCAGCTAAACCTGTTGCCGGAGTTGAAAATAAAAACGCTGGTGGGAGCCGATTATACCAGTACCAGACGAATGGACCGCACGCTGACTAACCCCGAATTTTCGGAAGCGATACCTGCCGATATTTTAAATCAGTATCATTACGGAACCCTGCAATACAACTGGATTAACACGTTGACTTATAATAAAACATTCAACGATGTACACCACTTCACGGCACTGCTTGGTACGGAAGCTGTAAAATGGCAATACGACTGGATTCAGGGAAGCCGTTCAACCTATTCCTATACTGACCTGGATTATATGATCATCAACGCGGGTGAAAAAGATCAGGTGGCCAACGGTGCGTTCGATGAATGGTCTACCTTCTCTTACTTTGGCCGTTTAAATTACGATTATGAAGGAAAATACCTTCTTGAAGCAGTTCTTCGCCGCGATGGTTCTTCCCGGTTTTCGGAAGACAACCGCTGGGGAACCTTTCCCGCCTTTTCGCTGGGATGGCGGATTTCGGAAGAGTCGTTTATGAAGAACGCAGAATGGATTGATAACCTGAAGTTTCGGTTTGGCTGGGGCGAAAACGGAAATGACAATGTGGGCTACTACAATTCATACAGTACCTTCCGTGCAAATAACGGTGAATCTTTTTACAGTATTTCAGGTTCCAATTCATCGACTGTGGCAGGTTTTCATCAATACAAACTGGGCAATCCGGATGGCAAATGGGAAGCCAGCGTGACCACTAACATCGGGCTTGATGCAGCATTGTTCAACAACAGTCTCGAGATCAACCTGGATGTGTACAAGCGGAAAACGACCGACATGCTCTACCCGCAGAATCTGCCCGACACCTATGGCAATTTGCTGTTGCCATCGGTGAATATCGGCGAAATGGAAAACAAGGGTTTTGACCTGATGTTTACTTATTACGGAAAGGTAAACAACGATTTCAACTTCAACATCCGGGCAAATCTTTCACATTATAAGAACGAGATTGTCAAACTGAATAATAATCCGAACGAAATTTTGTGGGGGCCGGAACTTCGCCAAAATATCTACACCGCCAGTATGACCGGTAAGCCGATCTCCTCGTTTTACGGTTATGTAGTGGATGGCTATTTTACGCCCGATATGTTTAATGTTACTTTTCAAAATGACGAGGATGGCGATCCGATGCCCAAGTATACTTTGAAAGATAAGGTCCATGCTCCCTACAATACAAAGAATCCTGCAGAGGATACCTACAGCCGGCCGGGTGTTTTTATGTACCGTGACCTAGACAAAGACGGAAAAATTGATTCGCAAGACCGTACCGTTATCGGGAACCCTCATCCCGACTTTACGTATGGGATCAATCTGAATCTGGAGTACAAAAACTGGGACATGAACATGTTTTTTCAGGGATCGAAGGGGAACGACCTGATTAACTACGTGGACCGCTGGATCATGTTCAATAATTTCTCCGGGAACCGCGGAAAGGAACGCCTGTATGAATCCTGGACCGAGGAACGCTATACCAATGGCAGCAAAATTACACAACCCATTGCCATTCGCGATGATTCGAACATGCAAAAGAGCTCGACCTATTTCGTGGAAGATGGCTCGTATTTTCGCATGAAAGACCTGCAGATCGGATACACCCTGCCCTCGTCCTGGCTGGGCAAATCAGGGATCAGCCGTTTGCGGCTTTACTTACAGGCAACGAACCTGTTTACAATCACCAGTTACAGCGGACTGGATCCGGAATTGGCCAATCCCGATTCTGACCCTGACCGTTCGA
>JBDKTZ010000242.1:0-1744 GCA_039679975.1 Prolixibacteraceae bacterium | reverse complement strand
GACATGGTTGAGCGGGTGGCGTCGACCGAAGCCCGGGTACTGATCACCGGGGCAAACGGAACAGGAAAGGAACTGCTTGCCCGCAGGTTGCATGAGCGCAGCCACCGCGCTTCAGGCCCGTTTGTTGAAGTGAACTGCGCGGCTATTCCCTCGGAGCTGATCGAAAGCGAGCTTTTCGGTCACGAAAAAGGAGCTTTTACTTCAGCATTGAAACAACACAAAGGTAAATTTGAACAAGCCGACGAAGGAACGCTTTTTCTTGATGAGATCGGAGACATGAGCCTTTCGGCCCAGGCCAAAGTGCTTCGTGCCCTTCAGGAAAACATTATTACCAGGGTTGGTGGCGACAAACCAATCAGAGTGAATGTCAGGGTGGTAGCCGCTACCAATAAAAATCTGAGTGAAGAAATCCATAAGGGAAACTTCAGGGAAGACCTCTACCACAGACTTAGTGTGATTCTCATTCCCGTTCCTTCACTGAATGAAAGGGAAGAAGACATTCCCGAACTGGCCGACTATTTTATCCGCCAGATTTGCAGTGAATATGGTATGCCGTTGAGAACCCTTACTCCCGACGCCATTGAAAAACTCCGGAAATTAAAATGGACCGGAAATATACGGGAATTCAGGAATGTCATAGAAAGGTTGATTATTCTGGGGAATAAGACCATTACCGGCGTTGACGTGGAAACCTATGCTGCACCGCTCCAATAAAAATTGTTCAGGCTGTCAGATTGCAACTGGTTGTCAGGAACGAAAAGCTAATCGTTTCCTGTTTTACGACTCAGACTGCCCGCTAAACAATTTTTTGCGGAAAATAAAACATCTTTCTTCGTTCGTTGTTATAACTCCACGAAGAATGAGAGGCCGGGATTATTTCTCTTAGGGTTCGTTTCATTTTTCTCATAATTTATGACCTCTGAATACGGAAAGTTTATGTGTTGTTGTCATGGCGTATTTCTTAAACTTTATTCTGGTTACTGATCAGAGTGTAATCCGTTATTCAGAGGTCATTTCATTTAATCACTCATCTTAACGGTCTCCATACGCCATTCATTCAATTATACGATGATTATCCTCCATTTCCGAATATTATCTTTTATATTTGAGGCTTAAATAAACCTTTTAGCATGGACAAAATCGCGGTATTCCCAGGCTCGTTCGATCCGTTCACCATTGGACACGAAAGCATTGTTCTCCGTGCCCTGCCAATTTTCGATAAGATTATCATTATGATCGGGTACAATACGAACAAGCAATCCTTTTTTAAGCTTTCAAAACGTCTTCATTGGGTACAGCGGGTATTTGCAGACGAACCAAAAATCGAGGTCATGGAGCATGAAGGATTAACAGTTGATTTTTGTAAAAAAGTCAGCGCCAATTATATTCTCAGGGGATTGCGTACCTCATCCGACTTCGAGTATGAACGGGCTATCGCACAGATGAACAAGAAACTATACCCGACCATTGAAACCGTTTTCCTGCTAACCATGCCCGAGCATACTCCAATTAATTCATCGATTGTCAGGGATATTATCCTGCATGGCGGTGATGCCAGTATGTTCCTTCCAAAAGCGTTGAACATGGATGAATTTAAACGGGAGAAAGAATAAACCTTTCAACCAAAACGGAATCTCAGCATTTTTCTCAGACTGGCATAGGTTGAAGTAAAAACCTCATTCAATTCTTCTTGACCAAACCATCTTGCCGCTTCTATATCCTCTTCAATTTGGGGAGTAGTGAT
>JBDKTZ010000600.1:0-5712 GCA_039679975.1 Prolixibacteraceae bacterium | reverse complement strand
CTTCAGTTTTTGCATAATTATTGGTTTTTTATGTAAAGATAAAAAACCACAGCAAAGGTTGCGTCAGAACGTGATCATTTTGATAAAATGTTCAGTTCTTTTTTTGATGGGTTGCGTGCTGGCCTGCTTTTGCTTTGCGATCGCCTTGCATAGGCCGCTTAAATCCTTTATTTCTCCTCCCTCCCTTTGACCGGGTGCTCACCTTCCATTCAGGACCCGGACCGAGTTCAGCGGGCATCGGGATCTTGTAAACTTCCTGTCCGATGAGTTTCTCGATCTGCTCAAATTTATACATGTCGTCGGCGTTGATCAGGGTGAGGGCTACCCCGGTAGCGCTGGCACGGGCGGTGCGGCCTACCCGGTGCACATAGTCTTCCGCGTCGTTGGGAACATCGAAATTGATCACCAGGTTAATATCCTTCACGTCGATACCCCGGCTCAGTACGTCGGTAGCCACAAGGATCCGGATCTGGCGCGCCCGGAAACGCATGAGTACCGACTCGCGTTCTTTCTGTTCGAGGTCGGACGAAATGGCGACAGCATCGATCTTTTTGCGCTGGAGCGAATGCACAAGCTGCGTGACTTTCTTTTTTGTTGAACTAAAGATGAGAATGCTCTGGCAATCTTCATCCTTTCCTGCAATGAGGCTCTGGATGAGCGGGATCTTCTGTTCTTCAAAGCAAACATAAGCTGCCTGCAATACGCCTTCGGCAGGTTTGCTGATCGCCGTGCTTAACTCGACCGGATTGGTCAGGATCTTGGTTGCCAAAGCCCTGATCTTGGGTGGCATGGTGGCACTGAACATGAGGGTCTGCCTTTTCCCGGGCAGGTGGCTGAAAATCCGGATAATGTCATCATAGAACCCGATGTCGAGCATCCGGTCGGCTTCATCCAGAATAACATGCTCCACGTTCGCCAGTTGAGCAATATCATTATCAATAAATGAAATGAGTTTTCCCGGTGTGGCCACGATAATATCGACCCCTCCTTCAAGTGCTTTCCGCTGGGCTTCCCATTCTTTGCCGTCCCCGCCGCCATACAGGGAACAGGAAGTGGTTCCCGCATAATACGAAAATCCCTGTATCTGCTGTTCGGTCTGGATAGCCAGTTCGCGCGTGGGTACGATGACCAGTGCGCGCGTCTTCCCCGACGGAAGAACTGAAATTTTTTCAATCACCGGCAGCATAAAAGCCGCGGTTTTTCCGGTGCCTGTCTGGGCACATGCAATTAAATCGTTTCCTTCAAGAATGATGGGGATTGTTTTTTCCTGGATTTCCGTAGCCTCGTCAAATGCCATATCATCAAGTGCATCCAGGATGTCATCATGTAAATCAAATTCGCTAAACTTCATATCTGTCAATGGAATGTATATCTAACTGCCGGAATAGGAAAGCCTGTACAAAAGATACCATTACTGTTTTACGTCACAAAAGTAATAAAAATTTTCAGATTATGATGAGGCTTTCTCCTGTCATTCAGAAACCTTGTAACTTCGGCAGAAGTTTTATATTTTTGGTAAAACTAAAATTAAACCAGTAAACTATGGATCGTAAACTTCGAATGGGAATGGTCGGTGGCGGCGCCGGAGCATTTATAGGAGCTGTGCACCGGATCGCTGCTTTCATGGATAATCAAATTGAATTGGTTTGCGGCTGTTTCAGCAGTCAGCCTGATAATACAAAAGCAACAGCTAAGGCTTGTTTCCTTCCGGAAGGCCGGGCCTATGCCAGTTATCAGGAAATGTTTGAAAAGGAATCCCGTTTGCCTGAAGGTGTGCGAATGGATTTTGTTGTCATCGTTACTCCCAACCACCTTCATTTTGATCCGGCCATGCAGGCCCTTGATCATGGTTTTCATGTGGTGCTTGATAAACCGGTTACCTATTCGTTGAATGAAGCGCTCGAACTCAAAAAGAAGCTTGATGAGACCGGCTTAATCCTCGCGTTGACCCATACTTATTCCGGATATCCGGCTGTTAAGGAAGCGCGTGAACGTGTTAAACGCGGCGATCTTGGCAAGATCCGCAGGATTTACGTGGAATATCCCCAGGGATGGCTGTCTTCCAGGGAAGAAGAGGGTAACAACAAACAGGCTGAGTGGAGAACCGATCCTAAGCGCTCCGGAAAAGCAGGCTGTATGGGCGATATTGGCACGCATGCCCACCATCTGGCCGAATATATAACCGGATTAAAAACAACTGAAGTTTGTGCGGATCTGAATACATTCGTCCCGGGCCGGCAGCTTGATGATGACGGCGCTGCCCTCCTTCGTTTTGAAAACGGAGCCCAGGGTGTGCTGATGGCAAGCCAGATTGCAGCAGGCGAGGAAAATGCCCTCAAAATAAGGGTTTACGGAGAAAAAGGAGGACTGGAATGGCAACAGATGGAACCCAATACCCTTTGGCTGAAATGGACCGATCGCCCGACTGAAATGCTTCGCGTCGGAGGAGGCTATATGGGCGCTCCTGCAAAGTTCAATACCCGCACGCCTGGCGGACATCCGGAAGGCTATCTTGAAGCCTTCGCCAATATATACAGGAATTTCGCGCTCACGGTTGGCGCCAGGATGAACGGACAGGAACCAACTCCCGAAATGCTTGACTTCCCCGGAATTGAAGATGGAATCAGGGGAATGATGTTTATTGAGGCAGTGGTCAAGTCGGGTTATGACGACTCGATCAAATGGGTGCCGTTCTAGTAGTGAGTATAGCGAGTAGCGGGTAGCGGGTTGTAATGCGATTTTTATTCCGTTCTCCCGTCTCCCGTCTCCGCCATGCCCCATGCTCCATGCCCTATGCCCTATGCATATTAACAATTAATCATTAAATAATTTAATAATTCTCTTATGACCAGACCAGTAACAATTTATACAGGCCAGTGGGCCGATCTGCCACTGGAAACGATGTGCCAAAAAACAAAGGAATTCGGATACGACGGACTTGAACTCTGTTGTTGGGGTGACCATATCGAAGTGAACAAAGCCGGCCAGGCTTATTGCGATGCGAAGAAAGCATTGCTGAAGCAATACGGACTGCAGTTATTCACGATATCGACCCATCTCGTAGGACAATGCGTATGCGACAAGATCATCGACGAACGTCACCGGGGTATTCTGCCAGACTACCTTTGGGGAGATGGCGATCCGGAAGGCGTCAGGCAACGCGCCGCTCAGGAGATCATTCAAACGGGTCTGACCGCCAAAAGGCTGGGAATTCAAAATGTGGTGGGTTTCACGGGAAGCCCGATCTGGCATATGCTGTATTCTTTTCCGGCAGTTACGCAAAAACAGATCGATGAGGGATATGCCGATTTTGCAAAGAGGTGGATCCCGATCCTCGACGAATATCAGAAGATGGGTGTGCGGTATTGTCTTGAAGTGCATCCTACAGAAATTGCCTTTGATATCGAGACATCACGCCGTGCGCTGAAAGCCCTGAATTACCATCCCGCATTTGGATTTAACTACGACCCCAGTCATTTGGGATATCAGGGGGTTGATTATGTGAAATTCATTTATGAATTCGCCGACCGTATTTTCCATGTCCATATCAAAGATGCCAACTGGAGCGATCATCCGATGGATATCGGCGTTTTCGGAGGGCATACGGAATTTGGCGATAACCGCCGCTATTGGAATTTCCGGAGCCCGGGCCGTGGGAAGATCGATTTCGAAAGCATTATACGGGCATTGAACGATATTAAATATTCCGGTCCGTTATCGGTTGAATGGGAAGACAGCGGTATGAACAGGGAAGCAGGGGCTGCCGAAGCCTGTGATTTTGTTCGCTATATCGACTTCGCCCCTTCCGATCTGGCATTCGATAAGGCGATGAAATCGTAGCTGCACAGAAGATTTTAAGGTTTCAGGGTGATGAGGTTTCAGGATAAAAACCTCTAACCTTTCCACCCTGCACCCTTGCTACCCTTTTCCCGTCTCCGGTTTCCGGTCTCCCGTCTCCGGTCTCCCTTCCCTACCATCCCAGGAACAGCATTCCGGTGCCGCTTACCAGGATAATGAGTCCGGCAAGGAGATGAACATACCGCTCGTGGTTTTTGAACCGGATAAGCCTGGCGCCCCTGTTGCCCAGGTAGACCATGACCATCATTGTTGAAATGGTTACGACCCCGAAGATCAGCGAAACAATAAACATGGCTGAAACCTGATGCTCATAGGCAGGGAAAAGCAGTAGCGGGATCAGCACTTCGCAGGGACCGAATACAAAGATGAGAAACAAAATCCAGGGAGTCAGCCTGGTGTTGTCTTCCTGCTTTTCTTCGACCGGTAAATGGTGAAGCTCCCGTATTTTTTTTGGCATTAAAAATGCCGGCAAATGAGCATGGTGGGCGCTTTTAAAATATTTGTAAATGCCGTAGAGGGTATAAGCTATACCAAAAGCGAATAGCATCCAGGCGACGATCTCTCCGCGGAAGGCTTCTACATATTCCAGCTTGTTCAGGCTGATGCCAAGGGCAATTCCGATCATGCCGATCAAAACAGAACTCCCGACATGCCCGATTCCCGAAATGAAGGTGATCCACATCGTTTTATAGGGCGACCATTGCCTGGCTTTGCTCAGAACGATAAAGGGAAGATAATGGTCAGGTCCAAGTACCGTGTGAATAAAGCCAAGCGATGCCGCTGACAGGGATAACAGATACAGTTCGTTCATAGGTTCAAAGTTTATTAATTAAAGAGGCCTGGCAGGCCGCTCCGAATCCATTATCGATGTTGACTACGCTGATCCCGTTGGCACAACTGTTAAGCATGGCAAGCAGGGCCGATAAGCCCTGAAAATTCGCGCCGTAGCCAATGCTGGTGGGAACCCCGATCACCGGCCGGTCTACCAATCCCCCCACCACGCTTGCCAGTGCGCCTTCCATCCCGGCGACTACAACGATCACCCGTGCATTTCGGATCACATCCAGTTTGTTAAACAAGCGGTGAATACCCGCTACGCCCACATCATACACTGATTCCACCTTATTCCCCAGGAAGCGGGCTGTAACAACAGCTTCTTCCGCCACCGGCAAATCGGAAGTGCCGGCTGCCACAACTACGATCGATCCCTGTCCCGGATTGTCATCTTCCTTTTTCCATGTTACCGTCCGGGCCAGTGCATGATAGCTTGAACCGGGAATCACATTCACAACAGCTTCAGCCATTTCCGGACTTACCCGTGTGGCCAGGATGTCGATTCCTTTTTCATACATACGCCGGGCGATCAGGCAGACCTGCTCGGTTGTTTTTCCGGAGGCATAGATCACTTCCGGAACGCCTGTGCGCTCCTTCCGGTCAGTATCGAGTGTGGCAAATCCCATTTCTTCAATCCCCCGGTCAGGAAGGTGACTCAAAGCATCCGTCAAATCAATTTCTCCGGCTTTATATTTTTCAAGGATCTCTCTGGGACTCATTGCTGTGTATTAAGATTTAAGATAACCGCCTTTTCGATTTCCTGCACGCTCACATTGCTGGCTTGAGCCAGCCTGCGGCAGTCTTCCGCTTCCGGCTTGGAACATATCAACCTGCCGTTGTAATAACTTTGCTTGACGCTCACAGGCCCGTAAGCTGTATTCACGTTGATTTGCTCGCGCCGCAACATATTCTTTTTGACCCGGTATTCCCGGATGCCAATGGACGTGCTGTGCATGAAAATGACCCTTTTCATCTGGCCGGCCAGCTGTTCCTGGCAAAGTACGGAGAGTACCACGGCCG
>JBDKTZ010000413.1:0-1910 GCA_039679975.1 Prolixibacteraceae bacterium | reverse complement strand
CTTACAGCAATGGTTTCAATTTTTGGGTCCGCCCAAGAAACGGATCCACCATTTTCGGACTGGGATTCTGCATGCCCACTCAGGATCTGGTCAATGAATTTGAAGCAAACGATCCGAGACTGCGTTATACGGTGATCCGCGATGGTGACATCATCTCGGAGGAAGTTAAAGATTATCCGTTTCAGGCGGCCTGGGCACCCGAAACCGGTATGAGCTGCGGAAAATACGTGGTTGATGTTCCCGTGGGGGTATATGCAGAAAAACACGAACAGAACCTGAAAAATATCCGGTACGCCGAAGTATTGCTGGGTTATGCCGAAGCGGCCTTCCGTGTGGGAAACAAATCGGAAGCGGCAGCCAAAATAAACATGGTCCGCGCGCGGGCACGGGGAGGCAACACTTCTGTTCTGCCCGATGTATCATCCTCTGACGATCTGTTCAACGCAATTGTTCATGAAAGGCGGGTGGAACTTGCATTGGAAGGGAAACGATACTTTGACCTGGTAAGATGGGAACTGGCCGAAAGTGAGCTGGGCGCGTTAGGTTATCAACCTGCAAGAAAGGGGCTCTACCCTATTCCGCAAACAGAGCTCGATGTGAATCCGAACCTGAAGCAAAATACCGGGTATTAGGGCGAGGGTTATTCCTGTTCCGGAAGAACGTTGTTAGAATTCCATAGAGGAATCTGAGACTTAAAAACAGCCTCGGGTAAAGAACAAAAGAGGGTATCCCGGACCACCGGGATGCCTTCTTTCCCAGCCGGACGCGGAAATCAACCTACTTTATTAACAGGCAACAATGGAACGGAGGACTGTTCCATTGAACTGTCAAAACAGAACTAAATATATGAGAGAAAAGATTAGTTTATTGCTGCTGGTGTGTTTATTCAGCCTTTCCGGACGGGCCGGTTTGCCAGATTCTTCTTTATCACCCTGGCACATCACCGTAAAAGACAAGAACGTGTATACGGGCATTGCCCTGGCCAACGGAAGAATCGGGATCATGCCGTCATCGTCGCTTTTCAGCGTCGAATCAATTATCTTAAACAACGTCTATGATAAAGAATCAGCGCCCGGCGTAAGCAGATTATTAAAGGGGATCAACTTCGGCAACCTGCATATGGTCGTCGACGGCGACACAGTCAGGGAAGAATCTGTTTCAGGATGGCAGCAGGTTCTGGATATGAAAAATGCCTGTCTGGTCACCTCATTCCGCTACAAAAACAAAGCGGAAATCAGTTACACGATTTACGCGTTGCGGGGAATGCCTTACTGCGGCATGATCGATGTTTCAATCCGCGCCCTTGCACCGGTTCAAGTCAGTGTTGCAGGAGAGATTGCCTGCCCTGCCGAATACAAGGAGCCCGGGCCGACATTCCGGACCCTGAAGGATAATGAAATTAAAATGCCATTACTGCAAACGGTAGCAAAAAGCCCGTTTGAAAAGCATACGCTGGCCACAACAGCAAGCTTTCTGTTTGATGATAATTCAGCAGAACTTCATCATACGCTTCAGTCTCCCTATAAACATCAGCTAAGCTTTGACAGGGAACTGCCGAAAAATGAAACATTCAGCTTTGCCTGGGCAGGCGCCGTTTGTACAACGCAGGACTTCCGCGACCCTCAGAATGAATCGGAAAGAATGGTCATTTTCATGATGCGCGGGAACAAAAAAAATGTGATCGATCAGCATAAAAAAATGTGGAGCGACCTCTGGCAGGGCGATATTGTTGTGGAAGGCGACCTGACGGCTCAGCGGGACATCCGCATGGCACTCTATCATCTGTATGCGTTTTCGTCCGCAAATACTGGCTTAAGCGTTGCACCGATGGGACTTTCCTCTTTGAACTATAACGGACATGTTTTTTGGGATACTGAATTATGGATGTTTCCTCCGTTGCTGGTTTTCAA
>JBDKTZ010000442.1:0-8365 GCA_039679975.1 Prolixibacteraceae bacterium | reverse complement strand
CAGCTGGGATTCGAACCCAGGACCCCATCCTTAAAAGGGATGTGCTCTACCTGCTGAGCTACTGAGTCATCCTTATTTCAAATTGCCTTTTTGTGTAAAGGCGGGGCAAAAATATAATTTTTAATCCCAATATCCAAAGCAAAAAACAAAAAGTCTCCTTTTTTGGAATCAAACACGCCAAAGGTGTCAATAGATGCAGCTTTAAACGAGCGAAATAAGTATTTTACTCCATGTGGTGGTACCTGAATAAACTTACATTTGGACAAATTTAAATAAATGACAGTTGAAGGGTATTTTGTTGTTGCCGTTATCATCATGATGATCATTGCCTTATTTTACGATCTCATGCGTCCGGGGTTAATCCTGTTTTCAGCACTGGTAGTGTTAATGGCAACCGGAGTAATCACCAGTAGGGAAAGCTTAGCCGGATTCTCCAATAAAGGAATGTTGACGGTAGGAGTCCTTTTCCTGGTTAGCGAAGGCGTTAGGCAGACCGGTGGTTTGAATGTGATAGCGCGGGCATTTCTTCCCCGGCGAAGAGGCAAAATGCCATTCACACTCCTTAAAATCCTTTTACCAATTTCCACAATTTCTGCTTTTCTGAATAATACTCCTGTCGTGATCATCTTTGCGCCTATTGTTAAGAACTGGGCCGAAAAAATGAATCTTTCCCCACAAAAATTCCTGATTCCACTTTCTTACGCCACGATACTCGGAGGAGTATGCACCCTGATAGGAACCTCAACTAATTTGGTCGTTCATGGATTAATGCTTGAAAACGGTTTAGACGGATTAAATATGTTCGAGCTTGGGAAGGTGGGTATTTGGATTGCTTTGGCCGGATTGTTTTATCTTGCTTTTCTCGGGCACCGGATCCTGCCGGGTAAGAAAAACAATCACCGGCGCCAACGATCCGATTACAAAGAATATTTTCTGGACGCCAATTTAACACCTAACAGCAACCTGGTTGGCGAAGAGATCAATAACGGACGAAGTCATCAACTTAAAGATATTATTATTCATTCCGTTGAAAGAGATAGCGAACTTCTGGATACGCGAAAAGGAAAGTTCGTATTGCAACAGGACGACAACCTGGTCATCGCAGTCAAATCAGACATACTGCTTCCGCTGATTGCTCACCGGCAATTGGAATTGAAAGCCATGAAAGGCTTTGGAAAGTTTTATAAGAGCACTGATATCAAACAGATTGAAGTGGTGATTGCTCCGCGTTTTCCCGGCATTAACAAAACCATTGATGAATTTGATTTCATGAACCATTATCAGGCGGAAGTCCTCGCGGTTTACCGAAACGGCGAAACGATTTCCACCAATGTGGGATCAGTCCGGATGAAAGCCGGAGACAGCCTTGTTATACTCACAAATGAAAATTTTATAAAAAACTGGAGCGGATCGAAAACGTTTTATCTGACCTCATTCATAGGTGAAGTTCCTCCACCCCGTTACAAAGGTCAACGACTTGCGGCATTAGCCCTGCTGGTATTGATGATCACGGGTGCTGCACTCAGCGATTTTCTGCCGGAAATCAACGGAGAGCGCCCTGATATGTTTTATTTTGCTGCACTTGTTGCCATTATCATGACCTGGATCAATATTCTTCCCAACAGACAGTATACAAAAGCCATTTCGTGGGATGTTCTGATCACAATCGCCTGTGCCTTTGGACTCAGCAAAGCCTTGCAAAATTCCGGAGCAGCCGACAGTATTGCTACAACTGCCATTAATTTTTCAAAATCATTCGGGCCTGTCGGTGTGCTTATTACCATTTATCTGATCACGAATTTATTTACAGAAGTGATCACGAATAATGCAGCAGCAGCACTAATTTTCCCCATAGCCTACTCGGCCGCCCATCAAATGCATGTGGATCCGAAACCCTTTTTTATCGCTATTTGTATCGCGGCATCGTCAAGTTTCTCGACACCGATAGGATACCAGACGAATTTGCTGGTACAAGGCCTGGGAAATTATAAATTCGGCGATTATATAAAAACAGGACTTCCATTAAACATGATCGTGTTTATTATCACCATCGCGTTAATCCCGTTAATCTGGCCTTTTTAAAAGAATAAGAATTAATACCTATCGGCGTTTGGAGGAATAGGTTAATTTTGCTGCCTCACGTTTTCTGACGAACCGACAACACGTGGAAGAAAAAATTGTTATATAGGAGGCACAGGACAAACACCGGTACAAATGGATATCAAATTTCCGTTTTACGAATACATGCAAACACGAATTATTAATACCTACTTTGAATGACTCAATACAATCTGACACATTTACGTGAACTGGAAGCCGAAGCCATCCACATTATCCGCGAGGTGGCTGCCGAGTTTGAGAATCCGGTAATGCTTTATTCCATAGGCAAAGATTCATCGGTCATGGTCAGGCTGGCCGAAAAAGCGTTCTATCCCGGCAAAGTCCCTTTCCCTTTAATGCACATTGATTCCAAATGGAAATTCAGGGAGATGATCGAGTTCCGGGATAATTATGCAAAAGAAAATAATTGGGACCTGATCGTACATTACAACAAGAAAGGCTATGAAGCAGGAGTTGGACCATTTACTCACGGAAGCAAAGTTCATACCGATATTATGAAAACCCAGGCACTGCTTGAGGGATTGAGTAAATACAAATTCGATGCAGCCTTTGGCGGCGCACGCCGCGACGAAGAAAAATCACGTGCAAAAGAACGAATATTCTCCTTCCGGGATAAATACCATCAGTGGGATCCCAAAAACCAGCGGCCTGAATTATGGGACATCTATAACGCCAGGGTTCATAAAGGTGAATCCATACGCGTTTTCCCGATTTCAAACTGGACTGAACTTGATATCTGGCAGTACATCCGGCTGGAAAATATTCCTATCGTCCCGCTTTATTTCGCGAAAGAAAGGCCCATCGTTGATCTGGACGGTAACCTGATTATGGCAGATGACGACCGGATGCCGAAAGAAATTGCAGCAAAGGCGACAATGAGAAAAGTTCGTTTTCGTACTCTGGGATGTTACCCCCTTACGGGTGCGATCGAATCGGAAGCCGATACAATCGAAAAGATCGTGGAAGAAATGATGACAGTTACCGTATCGGAACGCACCACAAGAGTCATTGATTTTGATCAGGAAGGTAGCATGGAACAAAAGAAACGGGAAGGATATTTTTAAGTTTAAACACGAAGACGCGAAGACACAAAGGGGAAAATAATATCAATCACTGGTAAACGTAAGAGGTCTGCGTCCAACAAAAATAAAAATGGAAAATAAGATAAAAACTCTTGACATACAGTCGTTCCTTGATCAGGACGAAAAGAAAGATCTTTTGCGGCTTTTGACTGCCGGCTCAGTCGATGACGGCAAATCAACGCTGATTGGCAGGTTACTCTTTGACAGTAAAAAGATCTATGAAGATCAGCTTTCAGCATTGCAACGCGACAGTAAGCGGATGGGACATGCCGGAGAAGATATTGACTACGCCCTGCTGCTCGACGGGTTAAAGGCTGAGCGGGAACAGGGAATTACGATCGATGTGGCTTACCGCTATTTCTCGACCAACAAAAGGAAATTCATCATTGCCGATACTCCCGGACATGAACAGTATACACGCAATATGGTCACCGGTGCTTCAACCGCCAACCTGGCCATTATCCTGATCGATGCGACCAAGGGAGTCATCACCCAAACCCGCCGTCATACTTTTTTAGTATCGTTACTGGGTATTAAGCATGTTGTTTTGGCTGTGAACAAGATGGACCTGGTCAATTTTGATGGAAGGGTCTTTGATCAGATCTGCAAAGATTACGATAACTTTGTTACCCAGCTTGATATTCCCGACGTCAACTACATTCCGCTGTCGGCATTGAAAGGCGACAATGTAGTGGAACCTTCAATCCATATGCCCTGGTATACCGGTAAGTGTATGCTCGATTTTCTGGAACGTATTCATATCAGCTCTGACCGGAATTTTGAAGATATGCGTTACCCTGTACAGTATGTGCTGCGCCCGGACAAGGACTTTCGCGGTTTTTCGGCAAGAGTGGGATCAGGGATTATCAGGAAGGGTGAACAGATCATGGTTCTTCCTTCCAGGAAAACATCGACGATTAAAAGCATCGTCACCTACGATGGAGAACTGGAAGAAGCCTTCCCTCCCCAATCCGTGACTGTTACCCTGGAAGATGAAATCGACATTTCCCGTGGTGACATGATTGTCTATCCGGACAACCTGCCACACATGGAACGTCATTTCGAATCGATGCTGGTCTGGATGGACGAGGTGCCCATGGATCCGAACACGCACTTTTTTATTAAACATGCCAACAATAATTCAAGGGCCCGCATTGACAAGATCCAATACAAAATTGATGTCAATACGCTGAAGAGATCGGCGGTTGACCATTTCGACCTCAACGAAATTGGACGGGTCGTTCTGACGACCAATAAACCGATCTTCTTTGACGCCTATAAAAAAAACAAGAGCACAGGTTCGTTCGTGCTGATTGACCCTGTCACCAACAATACTGTCGCAGTAGGAATGATCATCGATCATCTGAGCGCTGATGACCTGCCATCCCGGATCAGCGAACAGGATCGTGAACGGATCAGGAGCGGACAAGGATTGATCTCCGCCGAAGCTTATCAGAAGAGATATCACCAACAGGGAGCCACCCTTTGGATTACAGGATTACATGGTTCCGGTAAAAATGAGATGGCGTTTAGCCTCGAAAAACAGCTTTTTGATATGGGCGCCACCGTCGTATTGCTTGATGGAAGCTCTGTCAGGTCCGGCCTGTCTAAAGAGCTTGATTTTACTCCAACCGACAGGGCCGAACACTTACGGCGGGTTGCCGAAGTATGCCGGATCCTGAATGATCAGGGTATCATTACTATTTGTTCATTCATATCACCTGACGAAAATATCAGGAAACAGATCGCTCAAATTATTGGCAAAGAACGATTTCACCTTGTCTACATGAATGCAGGCATTGAATTCTGCAAGGCCAATAAACCGGAGTTCTACGATCTGGAAAAATTAAAATACGTACCCGGTCTGGATCTCCCGTTCGATATTCCAAAACAAACTGCTCTCACTCTGGATCCCCACCAAAATGGTAAAAATCCGGAGAAGATCATTGAATATTGTCGCGAAAAAGGAATATTCCCGGCGCGCTAATAAAAAAGCCGCCTCCGATTTCCGGGGCGGCTTTTTTATTGTTCGTCAATTTCAGTATTTGAAAACTTTCCCTCCGGCCAGTACCTGCTTTGCTTTTTCATCGAAAGTAGCACGCTGACCTGTGCGAAGTGCAGCCGTCACCATGATATTGGCAATTGAATGACAATAACCGGCTTCAACAGGAGCATTGGTTTTTACATCTCCCTTCCTGACACAATCCATCCAGTTCTTCATATGCGCATTGGTCAACGGATCTGAACCGGTATTGGCTTCCGCTTCAACCTTAATTTGCGGCAATTCAAAGTTTTCAAGCAGAAACGGCTTTTTCCCCATTTCCTGAGCATATTTTTCAGTTAATCCTCCGTCACTGTTGACCAGGTTCGTATCCAGATCCAGTTTCCCGCCGTTGGAGAAATACCATTCCTTGGTGCCGCCAGAAGAATTCGTTTGCCTTGAGGAATAGATGACCTGGAAACCTTCATCCGGTTTATCTGTTGGCCCGTAATCAAATACAGCTGTCATCGTATCGAAATTACTTCTTCCGTCTTTCCAGACATACACACCGCCATTGGCTACAGCCGAACGAGGATGTTCCAAGTGGGAAAACCAGTGAACCGTATCAATCTGATGTGCCATCCATTGGCCTGGAATTCCTGAAGAATAGGGCCAGAATAAGCGATATTCCAGGTATTTTCTCGGATCCCATTTTTCGTACGGCCGGTTCATCAGGTAACGTTTCCAATCAGTATCCGATTCCTTGATCTGTTTTGTTAGTTCAGGCAAACGCCATCTTCCGGGCTGATTCACATTCCAGGTCATCTCAACGGCAACAATTTTCCCGAATTTGCCGGATTGAATATAATCATGTGCGGCATGGTAATTGGGGCCGCTACGACGCTGAGAACCGATCTGAATAACTTTTCCCGTTTCTTTGGCGGCTTTTAAACCCTCGTTGGCATCATCCATGGTCTCGGCAAAAGGTTTCTCGCAATATACATGAGCTCCTGCCCGGACAGCCTCTGCAAGTAGCAAAGCATGCTGAAAGTCTGCAGTGCTGATGATCACGGCATCGGGTTTCTGATTCCACAATTCATCCGTGTTCCTTGCTGTATCGATTGTTCCCCCTGCAGCCTCCTTATACCATGCCTGTCCTTCGTCGCGACGCCGATTCCATATATCGCAAACGGTGAAAAACTCAAAGTTCATCTCGTCTGCATACTTTAAGAAAGATTTCGACAACGAAGACCTGAAACGCCCCGAAAAACCTAAAATTCCCACCCGGACCCTGTCGTTGGCACCAATAATGCGACCATAGCTTTTTGATGTCATACCCATACCTCCGATCGTGAGCCCGGCAGCTCCGATCGCTGATGTTTTAATAAATGACCGTCTTGAATTATCCATGTTTTAACATTTAAAAAGTTTTATGATTTTTGTTTGTTAAGGCTCTTTTGAAAAATATGATCTCACGTCAGTATACTAAATTCGCAAAGATTAAATAAACACACAGTTTGCATTGCTTTTGCCTTTACGTAAAATCAAAAAAATCTTCCCCCGTACGCTTATTTATTGAACAGATTAGCCATTTGATTTATACGCTCATCATCCAGATCGCCACCAATCACGACTTCATGCTTAAAGATGATCTTCTCTCCCGGCTCCAGTTCCAGCTTTACAGGTGTTGTGTCTTTGTCAAATGCACGTCCTCCCAGATTGTTTGATGCAAAAAGTCCATAACCGCGTGCGTGCGACCAGGCCGGATAATTCGGATTCTGATGATGATCCAGAATGGCAATGGTAATCACTTCTCCTTCTTTTTCGGCACGCAATGCTACCCATGCACTCCGCTTGCCCCACACATCACCCCCTTTGATCCCTTCCGCGTTCCGGTAAATACCATTAACACCCTCATTATTCAGCACCGGAACCTCGGTTACGATGCCATTAGCATCCAAAAATTTCTCGGGCTTTTGTGCCGGCTCTTCAAATGCCCGATCCACTCTGAGCCCAAGCAACCCTTCTTTGTTTTCTGTAAAAGTTACCTTTTCAACAGCCGTCAGTTTCGTGATCCGTTCAATGACTCTAAGATTATCCTCACCGGAGAAAATATAGGTTGTCTCCTCGTTTAAAAGCACGTTCCCTTTTATATCGACCCAATCGGAAGTTGTCACCAGTTTCCCTTTTTCCGGCTCTTCAGAGATAATCTTCTTGAATTTAATTGTTCCGTATTTTGGTTTATCTTCCGGTTTAATGGCAAAAGAATTGTTCCAGAAATCGAACCCGTTGACATCGCCGAAATTAAACCACAACCCGATATGATGAGGATGATCAGTACGCTCAAATGGCCTGGGATGTAATGGGTATCCCCGGGTTACCAATTTCCCTGAAGCAGTCAGGATCGGATAAAGACACTGCTTTTCCATATCATCCGGATAAATCAGTGCAGTAAACAACTTACCATCAATAAACACTTCGGTTTTCTGATTCCGGACATCATTTTTAAACTCAACCTTCATTGGTTGTTTCGTTTTTGAAAGATGTTTCTCCCGCCCGGCAATATTCAGATACGTCCCGTATTGTCCCCGTTCAATCGAAACATTCTCCCGCCCGGCAGAGGTTAAACAATAGATTTGTCTTTGTTCATGCTTAATCGAGCCGCTTTTTTTGGAGGAAGCAAACAACATGTTTGCGAAAAGCAGCAGTATGACTGAAAGAATTGTGCAAATTTTCATAACCGGCTTATTTGGTTTAGTTAAACACCGATAAAGTTAGTAATTAAATTTCAGGGAGCAATCAATTTTTCAAAGTTTGTGTGCGTTAACGGAAACTGAGGTGATACGGTTATCACTTGCCCTAAATGAATACAGATGAAATGGTTTCAGGTCAAAACCGATCTGGTTTGCGGCATCGGGTATAAACACCTCACCGTTTGACATCCGGCTGATTTTCTGCGTATCCGAAAATTGCAACACAACACGTTGCGGTTGATCCGTAATATTGACAAGATAAAACAAATACTCTTTCCCTTTTAAGGCGCGGACAACAACGTGGGAATCAGCAAAAATAGTAGAAAATTCTTCTTTGGGCAGAACGGTATAATCGGCAAAAAATTCCCGTACAGGCTCAGGATCAATAAAATATGTATTTCCTCCGTTTCCCAGAAAAGACGCATCGG
>JBDKTZ010000591.1:0-20334 GCA_039679975.1 Prolixibacteraceae bacterium | reverse complement strand
GTCTACCCCGTGATCGGGATCGTCCGGACAGATCTCAGCCCTGACAGAATCAAGATGAGCTGTTTCTTGTAATTGTTCCTTTTGCATGGTGGTCAGCAAAAGTTCGGCAGACCGTCCTTCCCGGCTCGTCGCGTAACCTCCTGCAGTATGAATTCCCAGGCTGTCCGCCAAGTCGGTATATCCTGCGGCTATCTGCCCAAACGCGGTAAAGTCGTTTTACTTGTTCCGATTCTGGTAGCGAGCACCCGTTTACTTTTATATCCCCGTTTTTAATTACTAAGGTATCGCCCGGAAGGGCCACACAACGTTTGATGAAAAAATTATTCCTTCCTCCCCATACCGGATAGATAAAGACCATCACATCATTTCTTTTAATGTTGCCGAATCCGCTTAACCGCCTGTATTTCCAGTATACTGAATCGGCATTAACATCAGCTTTAGCCCGTAAATACCAAAAAAGGTTGATCCACGGGATTTCATAGGGTGAAGCAGGCAGCTTTGGCCCGTAAGCCAGCTTGTTGACCAGCACTTTGTCACCAGGGATCAGGGTATCTTCCATGGACCCGCTCGGGATGGAAAAGATCTCGATAAAGAAGACCCGGAACACGATGGCCAAGATAAACACCCCAATGAATATACCTGCAGTTTTCAGCCACTTGTGTTTTTCAAGCTTTTCAGGTATCCTCAGACGATTCAATAGATAAACGACTCCTGCTAATAGTATCAGGGGTATCCCCAGCCAATGGATCCCCGACAGGAAAAAGAACAGTCCTGATGCTGCCAATAATATTACCAGTGGGTTCTCTCTCATTTGTTCTTTGCCTGCTGATCGTCCGGATACCGGACCTCACCCTTTATTTTTAACACAACCGGTGAATCGGGGCCGTTGTAACGGACATAAATCTCCTTACTGAATATTCCAGGAACCCCGGCATGGTACCCGATGTTGATTATTCCAGACTTTCCCGGTTTTACCGGTGTTCCCGGTCCACCGGGCCGCCGTGCACCCGCAGGAGGTTTTCACATCGGTGATCACCAGGGGCGTTTCTCCCGGGTTGGTAAACTCAAAACGGTATTCCACTGCCTTTTTATAGGCCAGCGATCCGAAATCATGCTCCTGTTCATTAAACCGGATACCGGCATCATTACGGGTGGCCGGTGTTGAACAGGCCGTGAGTAAAAACAAAAAGCAACACGTTATATAATTCTTCATATTCTGTTCTTGTTTATTCATTTTTATACTACTGGTTTACCTGACATTGCTATCACTCCTGCCGATCCTTCCCGTAAGGAGAATGAATTCTTCAATCCTGAGATTTTTAAGCAGTAAAGTCTTTTCACAGCTCCGCCTCCTCAGTCCCATACCGGGTTCTGTCAAAATGTGATTCGTGTTTTTTACCAGAGACTTATCTCTTAATGATGAGGTAAGTCTGTTTTATTTTCTGAGATAATCTTCTCCATCTCCGCCCTGATCTCGTCAATGGCTGTTGATTCGATCCTAAGTTTTGTATCGCTTCTTATTACCACCAAACCTGTTTAGCATTTTCAATTGTAAAAATTCGTTCTTCTTCTTCTTTCGTGATATCCTTAAGCAGAAATAGTGCATTCTCAGGACAGTTCTCATATATCAGCTCGTCACAGCCTGCGATCCTTTCGCCCAAGGATTTCCATCCTCTATCCCCAAAAAGCAGGTTATAACGATCTCCAATTTCTACCGAATTGCCGTCATTCGGCGGGCAAAACGCAACTTTCGAGATACTTGCCAAATTACCCTCTCCCAGATCCAGGCCAACCCATCCTCCTTTTTTATCCTCAGCAACAAAATAGGTTAACACATCACCATCTAATATCCTGTCAGCTAAGTTATTTGCCTGGGGACAGCTACTGATTAAATTACCTTGTAACTGAATTGATGAATAGAAGTCTGTTAAATCTGTTTTCCAAAAAACTTCATTTCGGCTACTCTGCACTGATTTGTCGGATGCAGATATTTTTGCCGGAATTCCCATTGCTCTTAAGCAGTAAATGTTCATTGTTACAAGATGATCGCATTTCCCCATTTTAATTTTATCAAGCAGATTGAAGCTTAATATATCCGGAATCTTCTCCATCCTGGAGTTATAGGTCATACTCTTGTTGAAAGCAGTATTAATGAGTATTGCAGCTTCTCTTAAACTTCCGGGATCTTTAATAGAATCAAGAACCCAGCGATATCTGTTCATAAGTGTTTTTCTCCACGAAGTCAGAGGCTCTTGAAACACATTGTATGGTAATATGTAGTTACAAAAATCTTTAAACGAGACATTTTTTGACCAGGGATATGTTTTCCAGGCAACGAAAGCCAGGTCGATATTTTCGATTAACTCCGAAGCTTTTATATTGTCGACATATTTAAGCGGTTTTAAGAAATCGGTTATTTTATCTATTTGCATCGAATCGTATATAAAGCTAAATCTGTCTTTTCTTGTCTTAATATCTAATTCTTCATTTTCCCATACAGGTATGGTCAATTCAAAAAAAGTATGATATGCTTTTGATGTGTCGCTATTATAAAAATACTTATTACCCATATTTTTTATCAGAAAATATGCGGCCTCTAATTTTAAACTGTCTTCTTGATTTTTATAATGGTTAATAACCTTTTCAAGTTCACCGCGATTGTTTCCGGCCATCTTTAATGCTTGTTTTACATCCGGTGGCATATACCTGGAACATGATAGTAACAACCAGCAAAAAACTAATACATATTTTATTATAGATATCATGACTATACTTTTAATCTCTATACCATTCTACCTTTAATACAATAATGCATGTCAATACCACTCAATAGTGGCAAATCAACAAAGCTGATCCGAATCGATCGGCCTTCTCCAAATCATGAGGGTACAGAAAAACGATTGTCTTCCCGATTTTCCTCACAAACCGGAGAAAAGCAGCTTTCTAAATGTATGTTGTGTATTCTTTTTACCATTAGCCATACAAACCATTTAATGAATGAGATTTTGAAGATAATATATATATCCCATCAAATTTATAAATAATAATTGATATTGCCTTCAAGATACATTAAATTTTAAATTCTTTCAAAAACGTAATCTGTTAGAAACGCTATCTCTAAAGCGAATCTTTTCAAGCAGCCCCGAACTGACTTCAGCGTTTTGCGAGCCGGAGGCAGCCTTTATAAGGCTACGTTGTTGCATCATGCTAAGAAAGCTATTTCTCCGGAGATGAGCTATTATTCAAAGCTAGTGACATCTGCTATTTTTACATCTTCAACTATCCGGAATTGTGTTTCCATCATCAGCAATAAGCTTTATAAACTGCTTTTTCTCGTTAGAGGAATTAAGCAAATCTTTAAAAAGAAATACGTTCTTTCCTTTGTCAATAAACAAAACTTGGGGTTCAACTGAAACATCCAGGTTATTCGAACCGGTGAATTCGTTATTTATATCATGGAATACCGGTTGTCCCATCTTCATTTTTTCGAAATTAAAAAGGGATTCATCTTTAAATTCAGAAATGAATACAAAAAACGCAGGAATCCTCTTTTGTTCTAATGTCTGATGGAATAACGAATAAAATTGTTTGCACTTATAAAAGCAAATTGCACAATTGCCATTAAAGCAGAAAATTATTTTTTGTCCATCACGAACAAACACATCATTAGAAACAGAACTACATGCCTCAAGCTTATTAAAACTCCTTAATGGTTCATGATAATATGTCGAGCTATTTTCTTTTTGATTATTCAGACAACTGCTTAATAAAAGCACAAATAGTACGATCTTAATACTTGAATTCATAGACAGCCAATTCCGGATAAGTAATCGCATATATTTTTTTTGATTTAAAATCAACATCCATGTTCAACATAGGTATATCCAGTTCATATCTTTTTAGAAACAAGCCACTTGTTTCTAAAGCAAATATTTTAGACCATAAATATCCGTTGTCATTTAACTTACGACCAGAATAGCTTACCCAAAATTCATTGTTCATTGGGTCAGGAATAATATCTCCATAAGTACATATCTGATCTTCTTTAAATCCAACCCATTTATATGTCCCTTTAGACTTTAATTGGTAACTCGGCAAGACTCCATTGGGACCCCACAGTCTCTTTTGCAATCGATATTGTGAATCATACAATTCGATTAAATCCATATTACTGTAGGAAAGCGCTATTGTTCCATCAGATAATCTTTTATGATAGGCTTCAAATAAAACAGCATCCAACATATTTCCAACCTTTGGAACAACAGATGGATAATCTCCAATCGCATCGATCATTGCCCCCTTTGAATTATACACATATAGCCTTTTAACAATGCTGTCCGCAAGGGTTAATCCGATGTAATTCTCTCCGCTTTTTACCACCCTTAAACATCCCTGATCATTGATGGAAAATTCTGTATAGGCAATTTCTGAGGGCTTTTTAAGCAGATCGTCAAAGGAGAATTCAATGACTTTCTTTTCTACCGTTCCAAAGACCAAAATCTTTTTTTCTTTATTTTGTTTCTGAATATAATCCGTAGATAAAAGTTCATGGGGACCTTTACCTTTCCGAATCAACTCATTTACCCTTTTGCCGGTTTTTAAGCTATAGACATGAAGGAGATAGTCAGTATTGCGATTAACTATAACAATTAAGCTGTCAATAACAGATATGTTACGGGGATTTTCCAGTTTAATATTAGCAATCTTACTACCAAATAATTTTCCTGACGACCGAAAATCTTGCTCAGAAAATTGGGTGTACCCTGGAAAATCCGGCTTGTTACTATTATTACATGATTGCAAAAATGCAATGCAACTTATACTTATAATGAATATCGCTAGCCTCATAGCAGGAGTAGAGAAACATCCTCTGATTAATTTTTGAGCGAAAATCAACTCTTTTCTTAATGTATTTTTCATATAATATCTATTAAATGGGCTGTCGTAGAACCCTAAGTCCAGGAAAGGGCTCACACAATTCGGGACCGATATGCGGTAAGTCAGGTAGGATCGTGGTAAAATGCCTTTCTCCTTTGCTTAACGAATCCAGCACGATCCGGGCTGCAAATAAAGGATCTGCCGCTTCCGGTAAATCCGGTACGGATCCAGCAAACAGTTATATTTTTCGCACTAAAGAAGTATTCATAGTTCGATTTTATTGATGCACCTGAATTCTCTTCTTTATTTCTTTAGAATATAGTTTTTTTATTCGCATTGAGTGGATGGGATTGCCCAGCAATAATATATTATTTTCTCCATCCACCAAAACTGTTTGTAAATGTTGTGATTCTTTCATGAAATTGTTTTTGACTAAATATTGTTGATTTATATCAAAAAAGAGCGGGAAAGAAAACTCGTTTATCACTCCCGTTTCATGAAAGTATTTGATCAATTCAAAATTATCCTTTGATCCGCACACTAGGACTACTGGAACGTTATTCTTATTGAAAAGCGGCGTTATTTCATTCCACGAAGAAATGTCTTCGATGCATGTCGGGCATGATGCATTTATATATGAATAAACCTTAAGATAAGCACGTGTAATCTCTAGACTATCCATAAAATATTGATTAAACGGGGAATATACGACTAAACTATCGGGAAGAAGAAGCTTTCTACCTAAGCAGTTTTGCACTAATGATTCGATTGCTTTTTTTTCTTGAGATTGATTCACGCAAGAAACATTGCTACTAATGAGCACAATTAATGTTAATGGTTTAATGAAACTGTGAATATTCATACCTAATTTATTTTTGCTCGTATTAAAAGTCCATTATTTACATCATAAGCATACAACGTTTTATTATCTTCAGAAACGGCTAATCCATCAATGAGCCTATCTAAAATTAGTTTTTTAATTGGATTTCCTTTCCAATCATAAACGTATACAGAGTTGCCAAAATGTGATTTTTCCGAATTGCAGGATACACCTGAATATGACATATAAATATAATCATTTGTCACTGTTCCATTAACAAATGCAAATCTTGTTTCGTCTGTTCTAATCATCCCAGTTTCCAAGGGACCAAACTTCACATCATATTGTTCCGGGCCATGTACGACAATACTTCTCTTGGACTTGATATCATAAATTTCTATTGCATCTAAAAATCGATACGACAAAGCAATCTTGTCCCCTGTTGGCTTTGAATAAATAAAGAATTGATATGCGGATTTATAGGAGTCAAAAGAAATATTGCTTGGAATATTATAATATTGCGCATATTCATCGACTTCTTTATCCGAAACCAGATTAAATTCCTGAACTTTAAACTTGGAATTCTTAGAACCTACGCTAAAATAATGCAAACTATCTTTAAAGTCGATCATGCTGTGATTTCCATTGACTTTATATTCATTAAATGCCGGAAAACCATTATTGGAGATAGCTGTTGATTTATTGACAGTTAATATTTTTTTTAATGAAACATCTTGTAACCACAAGCTATTCCCATTTATCCCGATCCCTCTTGCACCAATAGCTTCACCAGGTCCCTTGCCAACTCTTAAATATCCTTTAGAAAGCTGGCGATTCACTAAAGAATAATTATAGAGAAAATAATCAGCCCCGTCACTTACGTTAAAGATGATTAAGGTAGAATCAACCAACTTTAGAATACCCGCAACTCCATCCTTAAGCTCACAGATATCCGTAAACGAAATTTGTTCTTCTTTCTCAAACTTTGAAAACAACAGCGGCTTATCATGTAAAACACTCTTTTGATCACAGCTCGCTAATAAAAAGCAAAATAAACTCTTGATCACAATAGTTTTAATCCTACTGAAATATAGATTCTTTTTTTTCATAGAAATTAATGTTAAGAAGTAGGCTCGACAACCTACTTCTATTTAATCCAATTGAAATATAATAATACTAATACTGACAGGTAGTTGAATTCGAGGAATAGCACTTAACAACAGTGTTTCCATTGTGAGTACACGTTTCGCTCCAGATACCTGAGTACCTACAGTTAAATGCTATCGTTTCCGCATTTGCAACACTACCAGCTATAATACTCGCTAAATTCAAATTCGAATTTGCTTTTTGCGATAATCCGATGTTGAGTAATGCAACACCTAATATTACAAAGAGAAAAAATATCCCAAGTTTCTTTTTCATTTTTGATAAAGAATAAAAGTTTATAATTAAATTAATTAAGACCTGATTTATACTTTCACAAGTCTGAGAATGCATATCGACCTCAATTATATTCTTATCTTTGCTCCCCGGAAGGGAGCTACCACTTCTGAAGTTTGAATTCAGGGTGAGACATGGTGCTGTTTCCTTCTTTTATAGAGCTTTGGTGTTTCAGAAGGATTTCCTCCATCTCCACCCTGATTTCTTCAATGGCTGTTGATTCGATCTTTACCTGCTTCTCCAGTAGTTCTTTGGCTGTAATCACGGCCTTTTCATTTTGCCCGCTTTCATCATATAATTTAGCTAACAGGTATTTCGGGTAAAACCGGCTTGGATTCATATACCAGGCATGCAGGTAAGCCGCCTCGGCTTTATCGGTTTCTCCCAACGCTTTATAACTGTCGCCCAGCGCCGTGTAAACAACCGTATTCGGGTACCGGCCGGTTGCCCGCTGCAGTATTTCGATAGCTTTGGAATCCTCTCCGGCCATGGATAGCGCCTTTCCGTAGTTAGTCAAAAAGTCGCCGTCATCGTGTAATACCGGGTAAGCTTTTTCATAATCTTCCAGGCAGGCTTCCCAGGCTCCCATCAGGTATACCTGGAAGGCGCTTTGCCAATCCCGGTATGCCTGAGTGTATCGTTTACTGAATCTGTATCCCGCCGCGATCCCGGCAAGCAGGATTAATGTCAACAGGATTCTTAAAGAAAAAGCGATAACCTGGCCTGTGCGTTTACCGGAAAGCTCAGGTATCCTGATCGTCTTTTGCGGGGCCAGACCGGCAACCACTGCCAGATAAAAAGCAAGACTGGTCTTAACAGGCAGGATTTGTGCCGGATAGGAAAAAAGGGAGAAAACAAGAATACTGACCACTCCCGCTTTCGCGATCGCCAAAAGTCTGTAATCCGGATCGTGGATATCGGCCACCTTATTCGATCCTCCAGGTTTATTCGGATTGTGAGCGGAGGATGCAAAAATACCCGACAGAACAGCCAGGATCAAAACCAGTCCGATGATGCCGTTCTCTGTTGTATGTTGAATCAGTTCATTGAAGGCATAGTTACTGTCACCGGCCACCATCGCCTCTTCCCTTTCCGGGTCCTTCTCAAAATACCGGGCCTGGTAATCCATGTAGTGCGCCTTGAACCGGTCAAATCCCACTCCGGTTACAGGATGATCACCGATCAGGTTCAGGCTGACTTTCCAGATCAGTGTTCTTCCGTCGGCCGAACCCTTTTTGTAAAAATATAACCCGGATAAAATGCTTCCTGTTAAAACAATTGCCAACAGAAGGACTCCTCCCTTTTTGAGTGAGGTGTCCAAATGCTTTCCAAACCATCCAAAAAACGGATATTTGAAAAGCAACAAGACAATTACCGGAATAATTACTGCCAGCCAGGCAGCCCGGGAACGGGAAGCCGGTAAAACCAGTACAATCAGGACCAGTACCAAAACGGCGACCACGCCGGTTCGTTCCTGCTTCTTTTGCGTTAGTCCTTCCGACCCCTTCCCTCCCCGAAATAAGCTGCTGACTTTCTGAATAAAGGAAGATAAAAAAGTCTTTTGTATTACTCCGATCCTGTCTTTTATCAGGCTGCTGCCGCACGCAGGTAAATCCGGTCTGATCCGGAACAGGTAAAAGCCCAGTGCCGCAGGAAAAATGCAGGCCAGGTAACCCGCGTAAGGCCCGGGATTGAAAAAGCTGCCGCTCATCTTAAACAAGCTGTGATGCGAAGGATAAAATCCCCATAACTGAAGGTTCCCGTAAACCGCCTGGATACCTCCTCCAAGCATCAATACCAGAAACAACGCCGCATAATAAGATGAACTGATTTGCCGCAAGGCGATATAAAACAGAATAAGCCCGCAAAACTCGATCAATCGTAAAGAAACAGGAACATGCTTTACAAAACTGTTTAAAATCAGGTAGGCTATCCAAAGCAATAGTGCCAAATCAACCAGGCTGATTCGGATCGCCCTGCCGGCCGGGCTGAGAATCAACCGCAACCCTAAAATCCCTCCGGTTCCGATCATCAGGTAAAGAAAAACGATCGTTTTCCCGCTTTGCGTCCCGTTCATCAGCGAATCCATGCTGACCAACGGCAGGATCAGCAAAGTCAGCCCGATGATCACAAGCAAAACTGTGGTGAATAGCTGATGCCATAGCAGAATTCTTGACGTTGTTCTCATTGAAATTTTAATACACTTTACTTCTATGAATACAGAAGTACAATATACATCAATGTTCTATTCAAAGCAATAGCTTAGTCTAAAATAATTTGACCTTTTGTGACACTTATCTTCTCTGACAGGAAATCCCTTCTTTGCTTTAATTGCAGACGCCATTGCACTGTTCTGTCCATAGCCATCCGCATCCGGAGGTAATTGAGCAATCATTGGATACGCAACCATACCCAAAACAAAAATCGGAGGAGGTATTACAGGTACAACTTGCCTCAGAATCCATGGTGACACTTGCACTTAGCGCCGTCAACATGGAAAGCTCGTCATCGAACTGATACTGTTCCGTATAAAGCCGGTAAACCAGGAAAGCAATATATTGATCTGACCACCCCAACTTGCTGACTGCGTAGTTGATCCATTCGTCCGCAAATCTTTTGCGGTTTGCCTGTTCTTCCCGGACACACGATTCAAGAAAATAATCCTCATGGATATGACCGGTCAATTTTTGAAAATGGAGGATCTCCGGTTCCGAAAAAGATCCGAAGGAAATGACATGCTGTAATTTACCGATCCATGCCTCTCTTTTCTTTTGTGCATCCCAACTGTTATATACAGCTTTTTGCAACGGAAGTTCATAGTCGCTAAACGTGGTTACCGGCAATTTTGATAACTCTTCCCGGTTTTCCAAAACAAACTCATTAATGACAGGATCGCAGGAGAATTCAAACTCGGATTGCTGACAGGAGAATAAAATGCCTGCATGTATAATAATAATTACGAATACAGTTTTTTTATAAGCCATATATTTTGATTCTATACGAACAGAAGCAAATATATAGAATCAAAATCTCATTGTCAACAACGATCTTCAGATTTTTGTTATTTCCCGGTAATATCTAAAATACAAGATGACAAAACCGGCACAAATGATCAGTGGAAAAGCATAATCAAAGTGTATAAGAGCTTTAGCAAAACTTATTTTAATGTCATCCGACATCATCAAATTTCTTGATAGCGGCAAAAGACAGGTGTCGACGATGCCAAAGCCAAGTGCCGTCAGAAAAAGGGAAAAGATATGTTTGATTTTTATTTCAAGACTTTCGATTAATGATAGGGTTTTCTTTTCGAAAAAATAAATGCTTATGGAAAAGAATACGAATGCAAAGCAAACCAGCGTCAGATAGCCGGAAACCCATTTAAGAGCGATCATACCGGCCATATCAAATGATCGAAGGATAATGAAAAAAAGTTTTGATGTGAACCCAAAAAAGTAATAAAAGAGAAAATAAGCCAATGCTCCGGACAGAATCAGAAAGGATCGTTTCATTTGGATCTTCGAATCGTCCACTTCCGGAGTTTTGTCTTCCCAATGGAAATGTCCGGTACCTAAACGCTTCACGGCAATGCCGAAAGCCTCCTCTCCCGTTAATTTCAAAGCCTTTAGCTCGTTCATCGTTTCTGTTAGGCGAACCTTCAGTTGTTCCGCATTTGAGCCTGTGGTGCCGGAAGTAGATTTTTGCTGTTCGCACCATTTGTCTATTCCTTCAGCCAAATTATTCGTACCATCTTCTTCCGCTGCTTCCTGGTTATTTCCTTCGGCAGGGTCGGTCAGTTTTTTATTGTATTTCCAAAAGAGCAACACAAAACTCAGGCAAAACAGGAACGGAAAGGAGAAACGAAAATTGAAAAAGACATCATACAATTGACCCCAAAACGGTTGTGACCTGCAAATCTCCCTGATTACGGAATAGAGATATTGTTTGCCCGATGCAAAAAACAGAGTGGCTGTCAGAAGCAGAATGGTATGTTTTGGTTTTAACCTGATCCGGCGGATCAGCGGCACGAACTTCTTTTCCATAAAAAAGATCCCCGCAAAGCTAATGATCAATGCGATCTGCACCACATTCAGGTAATTGGTGAGCCATCGTAAAGCAACATACCCGGCAATATCAGAAACCGTAAGCCCATAAAACAAAAGCATGGACGAGAAAAAAAGAAAGTAGTATGAAAAAAAAAATCCCAGTACCCCGGAAAGAACCAGTACCGTTCTTTTCATTTGGATCAACGAAATGTTTTCTTCACGGTATGCCCGGATTATTTCGAAACTAAGACTCAATCGTCGGGACGACACCCAGAAGGCTTCTTCCTCGTCAAGACCGACTTCTTGCCAATGATCAACAGAATCCAGCAAATGGCATTTCAATTCTTCCGAGTCAGACGCCGTGATATCAGTAGATCTTTTTAACTGTTCGTACCAGTTATAGATCTGTGTTTTCAACTTAAAACCGATGTTATCTTCCATTTTGGATGGTCATTCCTTTGTCCGCTTAAGCAAACAAAATGTCATTCAAAGATAAAGAGAAACATCATAATAAAACAAGAAAAAGTTAAGTTTCAAAAATTTCTGTTAAAGGGCTGCCCGTGACAGAATCACTATATCAGCAATCTGATCGTTTCAGGTGTCGGGCGACCAAAGCTTTTCAAATACAGAATAAACCAACTTCCATTCATGCCTGTTTTGCTCCAGTTGCTTTTTACCATCATCCAACAGGGTATAATATTTACGGTAACGTTCATCTCCCCGGATTTTCCAGTACGATCTGATCATACCGCCTGCTTCAAGCTTCTTCAGTACCGGATAAATACTGGCTTCTTTCCAGGTGATCTCATCATTCGTCAGTTCCTTTACTTTCTGAACGATTTCATAGCCGTAACTGTCCCCGTTCTTCAGCATAGACAAGATAATCGGGATCGCTGAAGCTCCTATTAATTCTTTGGATATACTTTTCATCTGTGTTTTCTCTATAATTCTCATATATTACTAAAAAAATTTCATCTGCCAAGCAACGGATGGAATTCACTTCGTGGATCTCCGATTCGCCAAAATTATGCTCCTGTGCGAAAGGTATGGTTCGTTTCATTCTGTTTTTGCATATTTCTCTTGCAAATATATTGAAGTAATACACTCTTTCCAAATACTGTGCCCGATTCCCGATCAGTCAAGACTGAAACTCGATGATATAGCGCTAGTCCCTATGTTTGAAAAATGAAATGAACAGGATAGCATAAGCCAAAGAGCATTCTCCGGGGATGAGCCATCATTCAAAGCTAGTGACATCTGCTATTTTTACATCTTCAACTATCCTAAATTGTGCTTCCATCATCAGCAATAAGCCTTAATATGCAGAAACTGATTTAAATGATTGTTCATTTGAACTACTTTAAAGAAAACATTACTAAACTTCCGCCTTTACCATCAAACGCCCACAAATGTTCTTTAGTAATACATATAGAGCTGAACCAACCTTCGTCCAAATTGTAAAGCTGTGCGGCTTTCATTTTATCTCTAAAGTCAATTTTTAATATCCTATTTGAAGAAACAGTGTTCCCTTCATTACTAATGAGAATTAAGTATATCTTATCAGACTCAATATAGGCATCACTAATAAGTTCATAGACGCTATTTATTTCTGATTGTTGATTCTCAATAAATTTTATTCTCTTTTGAACAGGAAGGATATCCTTGTAACTAAACTGTTCAAGTAAATTTCCATTTATATCGTACTTCTCAATAACAGGGCTAGTATGAGAAACTGCAATTATATACCTGCTTTCCACGATAAAAATATGCCTTTCATTCCTATAATAATTATACTCTTCATTGGCAAACTGATTTATTATACCCAAGTGCTTTATTGAATCAGAAACAAAGTCATATGCAACAATACTGTTTTCTTTTGTCACAGAAGATAAATAAAATGTATTATTCAAGTAGGAGAATCTACTAGTAGTTTGTAGTTGAATACCTCGTTTAAGGGGTACAGTTTTTATGAAACCGTCAATATCCAATATTTCAATACATCTTTTGCCATCATTTTGCGCATAAATTGTATCATTATTCACAACGATATGTGAAATTCCTTGGAATTCCCCTGGCCCTCGCCCTGGCATACCTATCGTTTTAATTACATGAGCCTTACTATCCAATACTATTATCTGATTTCTCTTATAATCAGAGACATATAAGTATTTATCAAAAAACATAGACCTTATGTCCGAAAAAAAGGTTGAATCATTTAATTGAGTGATAATAGTATCTTTATTTAATGTTACCTCTTTAAAATCAACGCTTTGTCTATTACAGGAGACTATAAAAGTTAAAATAAGACTAATAAAATAAAATGTTCTTTTCATACCAAAAGCTTATAAGATGAGGGAAAGTAATACCCCCATCTTTTTTTCAATTAAGAAGTAACACACATTGATTTTTTACCATCGCACATCACCCACATATATCCACTAAGACAGAGAGATGTTCCACTGCAAGACACACTACCAATAATTTGGCCCGTACGTGAACTATAACAGTTTGCAGAAGCGGTACATGAGTATCCTCCTCCTTCGCCATCAGCTAACGCTTGCTGCATAATAGAAAAAAGTGTGGAATTACCACCGTTAGCCTGTTAGCCTTTACAACGAGAGTAATGTTAAAGATCATCAAGGCAATTAATGCCGCACCTCCAATTAAAAACAAGATTTTCTTTTTCATTTGTTATTTATATTTAAAGTCCAAGAAATTTTAATACAGGTTTTCTTGGTATTGACTGTAAAACAAATCCCTGCGCTTATCCCCTTTGGTGACATTGATCTTAAAATAAGTCTTTTTGGCCTCTTTCCAATAATCGGTATAACTTAATCCGTCCACTTCCTCCTTTAAGTGTCCCAAAAGCCGGTAGGCCTCCTTGATGCAATCCCATAAAAGTGAGTTGTTGGTCGGATAATGAATATTTGTCTCAACTACCGTACTGTCCTGCCTGATCTTTTCCAAATCTTCCAATCCCTCGCTGATGGCTATCTTATTGAGTTCGAACAGGACCTCTTGAAGATTCTCTGACTTATAATCCGGGAAATATATTTCTGGTACATCTGGAAACTGAAGGGACGCAGCTCATCAATTTTTATAAACTGGGCACATATCCTGGAATCGATCTGGTGATAGGCCAACTCCCGGTATTCCAACCCTTTTAATTCCTTGTAAATCGCTGCCCTGACAATTTGTTCAACACTGGGTGTATCCTTACGTCCGAAAACATTTTCCTTTTCTCCTTCGGTGATATCTACCGCCAGAAGGGCAATCAAATGGGGGTGCTGCTCCAATATCGTGTCTATCAGTCCTAACTCCAGGTCTCTGGCCCAATTGGGTTGCTCAAATTTGATCTTGAATTCCTCAAATAACCGCATCTGCTTTTTTTGATAAATTTACAAGAAAATGAAGTGACCGAAAAGTATACAGTGTTCTACTTATCAACAATTTATAGTTTAAAGACGGACTCTAAATAATAGAAATGGCAATAAGTCTTTTGTGACTTTCGGAAGCTGATATTTTATTACTTCGGGTTCGCCGGTTACCGGGTTGGTGCTGAACCCGTAAACAATCATTTTTTCTTTGTCAAGCGTCATAATCTTTAAGGAGCGGTCCAGTTTATAATTGACCAGGGGCTTACCCTGCCAGTTATAGACAAGCAAATTGTCGCCTGCATAACATTCGGATTCGAATTCCTCCCTTGATTTTCCGGCATAGATCACATAGATATAGTTATTCGTTGAAGTCGCCGAATGAAAGGTATAGAGGTTATCTCTGGTATTCACAGCATGTCCCTCCCTCATAGTGATGCCAGGACCAAAATAGTTTTTTATACAGCTCCTTTTCGTACTGAGATCTGTGATAGCAATAATTTCAAAATAACCGGCACTTCCTTCAAAACAGGCAAATTGTTTCCGGTCAGGCTTGATCGTTATTCCGGGCTGATAAATCATAGCCAAGTTTGCATCGTCTAATTTGCTCGTTGCCTGGAAATCGGGATATGGTCCGCTAACCTGACTCTTCCCCGTTTTTGAATCAACTAAACAATACCTGCCTTTCTCAAAAATACCCGTGCAAAGCAATACTGAATCATTAACCGGGTATATTTCAAATCCACCGGGTCCTACCTTTAGTGCATTTGAGAATTGGAGGAATGATTCCCCTCCAACAGTAAAAAGATCCAGTTGCTTTCTCCCTCTGTCGTATTGGGCGAATTTATTTTTGCCAAGAACATGTATTCTTCCGGGATAAATCAATTCATTTGGCCCTTTTCCTTTGTTAATACCCTTTTCGAGTAATTTTCCGGTATTGATGTTGAATACCTTATAGATTTTATCACTGAACATTTCGTTCAGAACAAGAAGGGAATCCATGATTTCCATGTCAACCACCTCGCCCAAATCGATGCTCTTGATCGGGACCACGGAGCCTTTTAACTTTTGAATATTCGAAAATTCGGTGATCACAGGATCTTCTTTTGCATAGCAGCAAAAGGACAGGCTTAAATGAAGTATAAAAATCAATTTTTTCATTTTTCTATTCTATTGTTACAGTGTAAATTCGATAAAGACTAAAACGGGATTTGATGTCATGTCGAGCTTGTCGGTTGTACTGAACAGTTCGGGGTTCAGGCATTTGGTCATTTTTGGATCCAGCTTTTCCAATACCTTGGTTATTTTGGAATAATCAGCTTCCAGTATAAAACCTTTTTCCCAGGTACCAACAACCCCGGCCATCACATCGCATTTACAAGCGGGGTCTTCCTCTCCTTCAAAAAGCATCGACCGCCCTGACTTTTTATTGTAGATCCCAAAGTAGGGTTTCCGGTTATGCGTGTATTGGATCAATGTTCATCCATGTATTTTGAATTGAAATCGTAATTCCTAATTTTTTTCATGCCGGGATCCACAACTATTTGCAATAAATCTAGGATTTATTGCAAATCATCTATTCTATCTTTAATCTCATCAAGATACAAAATTTCTAATTTTTCATTGATAAGTGGATTTCCAATAAGCAATACTTTGTCATTTTCATCAATTAAAAAAGTTTGAAACATTTTGTTTTCTGATAATTTATTGCTTCACAAGTGTCTCTTAAAAATAGTTAAATTAATTTATAACTAGCATTTAATCAGTTACATTACTTGCTAAAATCTTGTCGGCCTTTTAAATGGTTATATTTGTTTGAACCCATAAAGTCAGGCAGACATGAACCAAGGCAAGTATGTTTTCAGTCAGATAGCAGAATTTATACCGCAACGATATTTCGAAAGAATTATGGTGAAATACAAGGATAGGACAGGGCAATGGAGTTTGACAAGCTGGAGTCAGATGCTTGTTCTTATGTTCGGTCAGTTGGATGGCTGCAACAGCCTTCGTGAACTTACTGACATAACTACTGCTCACGCCAAAAAATCCTTTCACCTTGGTTTTGGTCGGACACCTATTAACAGGACGCAACTTTCCAGAGTTAATCAAATCCGTGGTTACCAAATTTTTGAAGAGTTTGCCTATCATATGGTAGAACTTGCCCAGAAGAAGCGTATCGATAAGTAGTTTGAACTCAGCGGGAATTACTATGCAGATACAACATTTTCAATTCATTACTCGGAAATTTCCGCACCAGTCTTAATGTTTGTTCCTGGCTGATATCAGGCCACAGAACCTGATCCGGTTTTTTCAGGTAATAAGCTTCCACTTCTTCCTGAATCATTTTTTGACTTTTCCGGACATCCAGTGAAATTCCCAGCCTGTTGGGGCGGTTGTGGCAAAGTGTCGATATGAACAAAGGAACGTTAAACTTAAGCAAAATAAAGTATCATTTCAATTGATTTCATATATATCGATCTATGACATTTATTAACCTATAAAAAAGAACTGGATATCTTTCTGAAAATTCGAAAAAAGTTAGAATCTTCATTTCATTGTCAGTTAAAGTCAAAAACATGTCCGGCAATGAGAATTCTTTTGTATTCTGGATCTCGAAATCTTTCTTTTTAACAAGAAAAACCGATTTGCTTTTCTTGCTAAAGACTTTAGCAACACTTTGTGTTTTTAAATTTTCTTCATCAATCAATAGAATAACAGACAAGTTTTTTGCGATTTTCAAAGAATCAGTTCTCAATTTTTCTATTTCAAGCAAAAGTGCATCCAAACAGGTGTCGCAAACAGGTAGCTTTATAAACAACAATGGAGACGGAGACATCTGTTCCCTAAAATAATCGTTCAGCGAATCATTTGAAAAGCATAATATTCTTCCTTGAAGCTGCATCATTTTTTCAAATGCTGACGTCACAATTTGTTCGTCCTGGCTCTTCAATATGTATAATTCATTTAGCTTTTTAATAACCGACTTTTCATTTCGCGCATAGATACATAAGGCAAAATTAGCTAACAGAAGAATTACTATTAAGATAATCCAGCTTATATTATTAAATTTTTTCATTATTCATTTATTATTACCTTTCAAATAAAGTAATTGTAATTCCGGATTTATGGAAGGATCATCACCCCAAGCCAAAGCACACAAGGCCTGCTTATTATAAGTGAAAATATTGATTGGAGATTGAATCCCAAAATCATTAACTAACGAATCAGAGATCAAAAAATTTTTGGTAGATTTTTCAAAAAAAACATGCACATCTCCTAACTTGTTAGAGCGATACTGTAAATAATAATAGTTCGAGACCTCTGCTATATGAAAATTCATATAATAGTTGTTCGTTCCTTCTTTTTTAACTCCATCTTTCCGGGCAAGATATTTGCTCGGCATTCTTTGTTTCAAGTCAAACTGATATTCCCGGACTAATTCTCCATTTTGAAAAGAAAATAGTCCATCGGTGAAACAATCATAAAAACTTATTTTCCCTTCACAATTACTATAGTGATCTCCGACCCAGCTAAATTTATGATTTGGATCAACAGTTCTATATTCTTTAATAAAGGTACCATTCAAATCGACCTCCCACAGTCCATCTCTACAAAAAGGAGCACATTTATCCGGCGTGAAACATAATATATTTCCATCCTCAGACAAACCGATATTCCGTACGATATCCATATTCTGACTTTGCGCAGCATATAAATACCTTCCTTCATAATCGTATACCAATAGTTTCTTCTGAGTTTGGTCGAAAAGATACAACCGTTGTAATTGTGGATAGACACAAAAAGAACTGGAAGAAATATACTCACCCTCTCCTTTACCGATATAATCGATTTTTCGGATATACCTACCTGATTCAGAGAATATAAAAATTGTTTTCTGATGCTTATCTAGCAAGAACAATAAAGTGTCATCTTTTAGTATTTGATCAATTTCTCCGACCAAACATTCCTTTGTTGTTTCTAATTGAATCAGATGCACGGAGTCAACAATCTGACTATACAGAATTTTTGCTGTTCGATCCTCTAAATTCAACGAAATACTATTTTGATCTCTTCTCTGTACGCAAGAATATAACGTGTAAAAATCAATCACTATATACAATCTATTCATGACCAATTATTATTGAGCTATCCTCTATTATAGAGGATAGCGAACTAAAATATTAACAGAATTTCCCTTTACATATATCGGAGTGGTTAGCTGACTGTGCACAACAATTTCTTGAGAAATCTTTGTAATACCCATAATGATCATTTGGATCGATTCCTTCAGATGCCCAAGCAGTATTCATCTTTACTAATTGATTTAAACTTAGATCGGCATTTTGTCTTTCACCGAAAAATGTCAACATATTAAAAACACAAATACCGAAAACTGATACCACTAAAGTTATGTTCCTTATTTTTTTCATAATTCTTTTATATCTAATGTAAATAACTGTTATTCAATTCAAAGTTTTATTTTTTATTCATGTCTTTGCTCCCACAGGAGCTACCACTTCTGAAGTTTGAATCCAGGGTGAGACATGGTGCTGTTTCGTTCTTTTATAGAGCTGTGGTGTTTCAGAAGGATTTCCTCCATCTCCACCCTGATTTCTTCTATTCCAGCAGATTCGGTTTTTACTTGCTCCCCCAATGATTCTTTAGCTGTAATCATTGTCTTTTGTCCGCTCTCGTCATATAATTTAGCCAACAGGTATTTCGGGTAAAACCAACTGGAATTCAGGTACCAGGCATGCAGGTAAGCCTGCTCTACCTTGTCGGTTTCTACTGGTTTTTTATAACTGGCTCGTATGGCTGTATATTCTACCGTATTCTGGTACCCACAGGTTGCTTGCTGATGAATTTCTATGACCTTGAAATGTTCGTCGTCTACAGGAAGAGTTTTCCCGTAAAGTACCTGCACGACTCCTACAAGCATCAAAACAAAAAATAACAATGATTTAGGCAAAAGAATACACATGTTCACCAATCCCGTCATCAGGAATAGAAAAATGATCGTCACCCGGCTTTGTGGTGCATTCATCAATGACTCATCACTGACAGAAAGCAGGATCAATAAAATCATCCCGGTGGTCAGAAGCAAAACTGTTGTATACGGCTCATACCCTACCGAAATGTCTTTTGTCTTTTTCATTGGGTACTTAATTCTTTGTACAAGTCCGTAAGCACAACTTACAAAACCAAATTATTGATCACTAATTATCCGAACAGTCCGTTCGGATAATAATTCAAGAGTTTTCCTCCTGGGAAAAGGTATTTGGTATAATTTTTGTTCAAGAAGCATTCCCTTTATATTGATTGATCTGATTTGAGCTATACTTATCAGATAAGAGCGGTGACATCTAAGAAAATATTCTTTCGGCAGCTGTTTTTCCAGCCTTTTTAAAGATTTACTTATCAAATAAGAGTTTCCCGATTTCAGGAATACACGTGAATAGCAGCGATCAGCCTGGCAATAACATATTTCAGATATGTCAATGCTCACTTCCAAATAGTTGATCTTTATTCTTAACTTATATGAGCTGAATTCATCCATGGTTAATTCATTCAATCGTTTTGAAAACCCGGCTCCATTTAAATCCTTCCCAGTCATTTGAAAATAAAACCGAACCTGCTTTCCCAACAATGTTTTCTTCAGGAACAAATCCCCAGTACCGGGAATCATTGGAATTGTTCCGGTTATCTCCCATCATAAAATAATAATCATGCTGGAATGTATAGTGATCAACCGGAATTCCATCCAGGCAGCAGAAACCAT
>JBDKTZ010000586.1:0-8954 GCA_039679975.1 Prolixibacteraceae bacterium | reverse complement strand
CGTTTCTCTGGCTTCATTTAGTTGTCTTTCCTTCATCATGAGCTTTGCCAGTTCCACGTAAGCGCTGAGGTATTTTCTGTTCACACCAACCAATTTCAAAAAGTCCTCGCGGGCCGCCTTGTAATCTCCCTGCACCATTTTTAACTGCCCCGAAAGCGCCAGGGCGGGTTCATACGCATCATTGAGTGATAAAGCCTGGTTTACGGCATCCAGCGCTTCATCGTTTCGGTCCGACAAATTTAAACTTTTAGCCAGTTTATACCAGATATGTTCATCTTTTCTATAAAATTTCAGTGCCCCCCGATAATACTCAACTGCCTGTTTATAATCTTCATTTTCAAACGCGCGGGAACCTTTTAAAGCCAGCTTCGAAATTCGTGCTACAACTGCGCACACGGGAACTCCGTCAACCATGACAGCATGAATTGTTCCCTCCGGCGGAAAATGATTTTTTTTTAACTGCTCCGGACGGATATAGCTGTTACCTATAATCGCGTAATCCCAATCCACATCATTTCGTTGTTCCCAGGTAAAATACTGAAACCGGGCATTATTGAGGTTACGAAGGTACCAGTTCACAGGAAAGTTACTTCCTATTATCACCCTTCCCTTCACATCGTTCTCATCCAGGTATTTCTTAAGCCATTCCGCTCCCGATCGCATCGTATGATAATAATAGTCCGTTTCATATTTCCCGTAAGCTCCGTTTAAGCCGCCCGTCAACTGATTGTAATAAAGGTAGTAATACGGATGAGAAGCAGCCATGAATTTCAAAGGATGAATGACCATAATTGCCACGATCAGGATACCTGCTCCTCTGATCAACACTTTCGTGTATTTTATAAAGAACTCGTTTAACCCCACTGCAGACAGAATGACAATACCGGGATAAACAAAAATGAAGTGCCTCCATGCGCCATACAGGTTAGCATCTTTCAATAAGACAAACAAAACGGGGAATACAACAGTAAAAATCAAAAAGCCATAAATGATCAAAAGACCCGGAACAATGATCCGCCGCGAAAAAGACATGAACGACAACAATACGGCGAAAACGACCAGAGGGATCGTAATCAGCATGTATTTTGGCAAATAGTACCAGGGATGATGATCGGACCAAATGAACCTGCCTTCAAAGACTTGTTGGATAGTCGTCGGAAAACGAGTCATCACCTGATACGATTTCCATGGATTCACAATTGGATTTTGCAGCGCATAAGGCCAAAGCAAAAGTCCGGCAAGATAACCTGCCGCAGAAATGATCAGTAACAGGAAAGTCGTTCTTAGCAGATGATCGGTGCAGACCTTTTTTGCATTGATGTATTCAAGAAGAAAATATAGTAATCCTGCAAGCAGCAAATAAAATATAAGTAAAATTCCTCCTGCCCTGATACTGACGGAAAAAGCAATACTCACTACTAGAAGTAAAACGAGCGATGTTTGTGACTTGAATTTGGAATAGGTTAATCTCAGTATATAGTAAACGCCGGCAATATAGGCCAGGGCAAAAGGAATATCTTTTAAGTTATTTTGCAAATGACCGAGAAAACGAGGTGACACGGCAAAAAGCAACAGCACAAAAACGGCAGCACCATAGCCTTTGAGCCACCGTGCAAACCAGGCCGTCATGAAAATTGTCAGCCAGCCGATGAAACTGCTGAATAGATGGCGGAATCCGTAAATATCTTCTATATTCAGCCAATGGATCAGAATCGTGGCAATATTGTCGGGTGTTTGTCCATAATACTGCAGGTGCGTTTTGGGGGTGCTTAATGCGTCCTGATCCTTTCCCATGGAGGCAAAATAGTCATACACGTCCTCCGAATGCCGATAATGAACTTCTTCGTCTCCCGAAATACCGGCGTCCCGACTGATCAGCAGCAGAACGGCCAACATGATGAAGGCAAGACTAAAAAATAATATTTTGAGATGTTGTTCCCTCATTCTCCTTCCTTGGTCTCGTAAATTCTCTTAATAAAATACAGCGGTCGTCTCTGCGATTCCTTATAAATACGGTATACATATTCTCCAAGTACGCCTAAAAAAATCAATTGTATGGAACCCAGAAAATAAATGCTCAATATCGTCGACGACCATCCCATAATGGCAAAACCAACTATTTTTGCCGTCAGTACATAGATCCCTGCAGCCATAAAAATAAAAGTCCCGATTAGCCCCATGATCAGACAAAGCCGGATGGGCAGCCTGGAAAAAGAGAAGATCGCATCAGCAGCCAGATATAATAATTTGACATTACTCATTTTCGGGCTCCCCATTAATCGCTCTTCGCGTATATATTCCACAAAACCTTGTCTGAATCCGATAAAACTTCTCAATCCGGGCAAATAACGGATACGCTCGCTCATGGACAGGAAAGCTGCCAAAGCCTGTCTGTTCATCATGCAAAAATTACCTGCATTCTCCAGGTCATCCAAACTGGCCACTTTTTTAAAAAGAAGGTGGAATAATGAAGTCATCCAGTTCCTGGTTTTGTTACCTTTCCGGGCAATCCGCTTGCCGCTGACCACGTCACAATTTCCCCCCAAAAGTTCCCGGTACATCGATTCCAGCAATTCAGGCGGGTCCTGTAAATCGCCGTCCATCATAGCCACAAATTCTCCGCCGGCATGTTCCAGTCCGGCCGTAAATGCTGCCGGGTGACCGAAATTTCTCGACAGAGAGATAATTTTCAGGTGCTTACTGTTCTGCTGGTAAGCAATTAATCGTTGAAGGCTGCCATCAGTGCTGCCATCATCCACAATAATGATCTCGAAACGCTGACTGAACTGACTAAGCGCCTCCTGACACCTGCCGATCAGTTCGTCAATCAGAGCTTCTTCATTGTAAATGGGTATGACCAATGAGATTTTCATTTATCTAAAAATTCAGAGTTCAACGAGTTTGTTACTATTGTTTCAGCATACAAGCCGTAAGCTTCGGTCTGTATGCTATACGCCTTAGGCTACAGGCCTTCATACTCAGTCAGCTATGCATTTCGCACTGTGTCCCGGTCTCTCTTCTTCGGTTCTTCCTACCCGTTATGCTGTGTCCCCGGAACCGGAACCGGAAACTCCATATCTACAGGTCCGAATTGGATTTCCTTGGGTCCAAGTTCCATCCCCGATTCAAACATCTCATCCCATGTAACTTTTTTCCCGGTATAAGCGGCTGTACGTCCCATGATGGCGGTCAGGTTAGAAACAGCAGTTTCCTCCGCGTTATTGACGTATTCTCCTGTACGAATGGCTTGGACCAGATGCATATGTTCCTGCACATAAGGCGGAATTTTAATCTGATTCATCGGTTGGCCGTTTTTATCTTTCGGATATTCAAATTTCCATTTCACTGTACCATCCCGGTTCCAGATCGTGTTCTGGCAATTGGTGTAACCTTCAGTACCATTAATTATTTCACCTGTACCATTGGCACAATTATCGATTTGCCGACACATGCTGTGCGAACTGACACCATTCCCGTAATCAAAATCAATACTGAAGAAATCATACTGATCGCCCGTAACCCGTCTGGCACGTCCCCCATAACCGATGGCACTTTCAGGGTGGCTGCCAAGAAACCAGTTCACCACATCAATATTATGAATGTGTGTATCTAAAATATGATCACCGCATAGCCAACAGAAGTTATTCCAGTTCCTGATCAAATAGGTCATATCATCCCAACCTTCCTCCCGGGTCCGGAACCAAACATGATTCTGATTCCAGTAAGCTTTTGCAGAGGTGATCTGTCCAATCGCACCGTTGGCAACCTGTTTATATGTTTCAATATAATCTTCCTGGTGCCTTCTCTGCGTCCCGGTAACAACATTCAGCCCAATCGCTTCAGCTTTTTTTGCAGTTGCAATCACCGACCGGATCCCGACAGGATCGACAGCGACCGGCTTTTCCAGGAAAACATGTTTCTTTTGAAGCACCGCCTCCTTGAAATGTTCCGGCCTGAACTTAGGTGGTGTGGCTAAAATAACAACGTCGATGTCAGGGAGCGCCATTAGCTTTTTATAGGCATCAAAACCAACAAAGCAGTTCTCCTCGGGAATCGGCAGATTATATTTTTCAAATCGTTTTCGGCACGCATCAACTTTATCCTGAAAAACATCGGCAAGGGCTACCACATTCAACCCGGGACCGGCACTGATAAAATTGATTGCCGCCCCCGTTCCCCGGTTACCCGTACCAACCAGTCCGGCTTTCAAAGGTTTTCCATCGGGAGCTCCCGACAAAATTGGCGGGAGGCCCAGTGCCTTATTCATATTTTTGGATTTGCATGACGACAAAACCGCATTCACTCCCAAAACTCCTATACCTGCAAGGGTGGCGGCTCCAAGAAAATGTCGTCTGTTGATATTTTTAGGTTGATCAGCCATCTCTGTTATCTTTTATTTCTTATCATCTTATCCTTATTATCTTCCTGCCTCCCTCTTCTCATCTTGCTGTCAGGCTATCCGCCTCACAAACCACCCGGAATCCAACTTCCAACACATCCGAATACCACCAGATCGATTTGGGCATTTGCGGATCAGTCATCAGCCAGTCTGTTGTCCGCGTAAAATCGCGCGCAGCACTTCGCACATCCTTCGCGTCACTTTTGAATGATCCCCCTCTGATCACATACTCGCGTCCCTTTTTCGGGCCGCGCGGACCATTGGTTACTGCATCCTTGTATGAGGCATAGGTATCGGGGTTATAATTGTCGCTGCAAAATTCAGCCACATTTCCAAGCATATTTTTCAATCCGAAAGGATTTGCCCTAACGTCTCCCGGCTCCCGCGTTTTGCCTTCGGAGTTTTGCTCGTAGACTACAAACGAGTTGATAACGGTTGTATCAGGAGAAAAGATTTTCCTCATAAATCCTTTTGAGCTGTAATCACGGGGGCTGCCGTCAAACGGATAAGGAGTGTGTGTTCCCGCACGGCAGGCATATTCCCATTCAGCTTCGGTAGGCAGCCGATATTTTTTTCCCGTGATCCGCGACAGCCACTTGCAATATACGTTGGCGGCATGCCAGGTCATCGTAATAGCCGGGCGTTTCCCTTTCCCCCAACCCTGATCGGGAGCTCCCCAGGGAGGCGTTGGTCCGGATATGCCGTCCAGATCATTCTCCTCCATGGATTCCTTACGTCCCTGTGATGAGGTGGCCTGAAAAAAAGCCAGATACTCATCCCAGCTCACTTCGGCCTTTGCCATAAAAAAACGGCTGACTTTGACCTTACGTACGGGACCTTCGTCCGGATCCCGTAACGGTTCATCCTTAGGACTTCCCATGTCAAACGTGCCGCCAGGAACAGCCACCATGTCGAACGAAACATCTGTACCCGGGATCTTCTCTTCAAAGTTCTTAAATTCAGTAACGAGAGTAGGCTCAGCATAAATCTCACCAATGACTGCTGAATCGCCGAAACTCAGATTATGCTCATGCTTTGCTTTTGGATCAAAATGGCCCACATGCAAGTGACAGTTAATACAGCTTAGCTCTTTTTTACTGGTCAGAAAGTATAAATGTGCATCATCACCCTCGGGTGAAAGCGTGGCGGGAAATAAATTTCCATGGCATTTTAAGCAAGATTCCTGATAAACAAAATGCTTTGCCTTTTCCGGGTTTCGCTTTTCTTCCCAGTTAAAATCGGCACTATCTTTAAAAAGCATCCCGTACACGTCATTAAAGCCATGTTTGACTTTAGCAGGGAAATGCCCATGTCCTTTCGGCGGCAGGTGACATTCCACGCAATGCGTGATAACGCCGGAACTGTTATCGTAATGAGAAGATAATTTCCAGCTTTGATCCGCGTGAGGATGAATATGGCATGACATACAATAATCGTCTGTCGAAGTATACTCCATCAGTTCGCTCCCAGCCGTGGCTACAAAAAGACATGCGGACGCGCCAACCAGAACAAACCACAACCAAGCCCTGCCTCCCTTAAAAGGATTCCTGAATTTGAATTTGACCCTTCTCACTTATTTTATTGGTATTATTTAGTCATGCAAATCTAATCCTGACCAATTAGCTGATTGTTAAAGCAGGCTTATAAATCGCTTATGCGAGGGTTAATATTTGATTAATTTCGCCTTTTTTTCCCAATAAATTTAAAGTTAATATAATATGAATCAGTGAAATAAAAAAAATTAACCCCTCCCTTAATTTTACGATTTAAGAAAGTCATTAAAAGACATGGAAAGAGGTTCGTTGTACAACTCCTGGTAGAGGGCCGCGAATTGGTCATAAGTAAATCGGGCCGTATTCAGATTGTTTTGAAATACCAAGGCCCTTAATTTGAACGACAGAGCCTGATCGTTCACGGGATCAGTGATCAGAATCCGGTCGGCCAGTTTCAGGATTAACTCATGATCACGTTCAAGATCGAGCTTATTGATAAAGTTCATCAAAATGTCTATGATATTGTTTCCCACGTTCCCCGCATAGGCATCCAGCCAGTCGTGCGATTCTCCTTTAAATACTTTCCCCGCGCTCACCACCTTGTAAAAATCAGCATAGAAATCGTTCTGATGATCGTGAGTTTCGTTCAGTAACTTCAGACACTCCACATAATCACAATAAACCGTTCCCGAGAATCGCATGGTCCAGCAATCGATATGGAATAACACATCGACCTTATCCATTGATTCCAGAATTATCCTCAGTTTCCGGATCGTCACACCCCTGCTATTTTTGGCATTTTGATAACTCAGGTCAGGCCAGAGAATATCGGATAGTTCCTTTGTGGTGATTCCCTTTTTTCTTTGTTGGGAAGAAACCAGGATCAGTAAAAAAAGTTGTTTAATTTTTGGCGTAAACTGACCCGTAATATCCAAACCACTCCGGTCAACGACTTTAAAATCCCCAAATAATTGAATAAAATTTTGAGGAGGATAAGATCCAAAGTCCGGGTCCTGCAATTCTTTCAATTTTTCCGGGCTGAGTGTTTGTTTCCGGTAAGTACGAAAAGGCAACTTCCTGTATAGCCAGAAAAGCAAGGCCAACGCCAGCAACACGATGCTGATTTTCGACAACAGCGGGTACCTGCTGAAAATAGTCTTATGCGGGGTCAGATCGACCAAATCTTTACTGAGGCTCCAGATTTCTTCTTCTCCCAATGTCCGTGACCAGATCGTCAGGTCATCCAGTGCGCCAAGCATGTTGGAAGCCGGATTATAGCCGGCCAATCCCATAAAAATGTCATCTTTCCCTTTGTAAGAAGGATGTCCCATTGATCGGCTGTCAAGTTTTCCGTCCACATAAATGGCCTGCTCGCCATTCAGCTTACTGTAGCGCCAGACCATATGGTACCATCGTCCTGCTTCAATCCTTGTTTTTCCCTGAAGGTCGTTGGAATAGAATCCGAAGTAGGGACGACGGTCTCGAATAACCAGGTGAATGCTTTGCTGGTAAGAACCACCTGTGGTCCCCAGGATACAATAATCATCTTTACCTTTTTCGTACCGGTCAATCTTTACCCAGGCCGACACTGTAAAATCATGATCTCTCAGTTTCAAATCCTCCGCCTTGGGCAGAACGACATGGCCTTTACCGTTAAACCAGCCCACGATTCCACGAATAGAATCTTTCCTGTATTCCACGCCTTCGTCCTTACCATGGAAGTTATTCATGCCCTGATCATGCATCCCGTTTTCAAAATTGTAATGAGCTTCCAGATCTTCTGTAATCTCAAGCGGCATGCCCACGAAGTGCTGAGTTTTATTCTGAGAAGGTTCTTCAAATGTAACCGATTCCGGTTTGAACCGGTAGCCGGGACTCTTGGGAGTTAAAGTCATGCTTTCTCCAGGTCCGAGAGGAAAGCAAAATTTTCCGCTGGTCAGGCTGTTCGTCTCCTCCCAGCTTACATACCCAAGAATTTGGGTATTAAAAGTGACCGTTCCTTTTATTGTTTTAAAGCTTCTCAGCTGATAAAGTACCTGGAGGATCCAGTTCTCATACCGGTCAAGAAAAATAAAGTTAGGGGTTTTTCCCGTGCTCTTCCATACTCCCTTGACATGTTCAATCAGATATGGATTCTGGGTCGTATTAAAAAATGACGCATTATTTGGCCCCGATTTACCGGCAATGTTATAATCGTTGTATATCAGCAAATTGTTTTTAGGGTCACCTTTTAGAAATTCCCCAAGAAAAACCGGCGCTTCCAGTATCGAATAATAAGGCTCCACCGCATAATCCCACACATAATGAAGCCAGTCAGGGCTGTTTCGATGTTCCTGCATGCAAAAAATGACCAGCCGCTTACCTGAATCGACCATCTCTTTCAGCGAAGGCCATTGTCCCTGTTCCGGATATTCGAATAAATAAGGTTGGATGCCTGATTCATCGATGAGTGTTGAAAGCTCATTGACATTCACATTAAAATCGAGGAACAAAGTCAGTATTCTTTCCGGTTTATTTTCAAGATGTTTTCTTAAAATTATAAGTTGGTCAATAAAAGGCGAAGCCTGTCCGCTTCCGTCAAGCAGCACCAGTTTATTTTGCTGCCGCTCCCAGTCCAGGTACAAACGGAAGCCCCCAATATTCAGGTCGAGGAGCTGCTGAATAGAACGGTTCTCCTTTACTGTCGCATCAGTTCCTGAGAAGTTTGAGATGACATAAATACTTTCATCATAATGCTTGAGCACAGTATCCTCTGTCGCATGGAGTTGAGCAATACCTGCCAACAAGCAAAACAACAATCCATTAATATATTTGGAAAGCCTCTTAAACATATCTGGTCCTGAAAATTTTCAACAAATATAACAAAATCAAAGTTTTAAGCGATAAACGGCGCGTGAAAGTCAAAATGTTTCATTTAGCGGCGTGATGAACGTATCAAAATTTTGCAGGAATCGTTTTTTTTGTATTTTTGTCGCCACAAAAGGGTTGTTAGCTCAGTTGGTTTAGAGCATTACCTTGACAGGGTAGGGGTCACTGGTTCGAATCCAGTACAACCCACTTTT
>JBDKTZ010000369.1:0-14199 GCA_039679975.1 Prolixibacteraceae bacterium | reverse complement strand
TCAGGTTTTCAACGGTCGATTCTTCGTATGAAATGTAAGATGCAGTCAGTGCGTATGTTCCCGGTTTTACATTTTCAAAGCTGTATTTCCCGTCAAAGTCGGTATAAGCTACTTTACCGGTTCCTTTCAATGCAACTTTGACGCCGACAAGGGTCTCATTCGTTCTCTGATCGAGAATCTGGCCGCTTATCGTAGTCAGTTCACTATTGTCGGTTGCGACTTCTTTTTTGGTTTCCTTTTTTCCCGCATAGGTGAAAACCATGCAACCAACCAATAAAACGGATACGAATAACTTTTTCATGATAATATCTGATTTTACAATTCAAAAATAAGGCGGCATCATTACAGCGTGATTACAGCGTGATTAAAATTTGATTACAAAAAAAGAAACCCCGGTTTTAATTCCGGGGCTTCGCAAATTTACGGGAATTGAAGTCAACACTTCAATTTATCTTTAAATGCGAGGAAACAGAACAGTTTATCGATGCGTTTGCCTTAATTCGGGAAACTAAACCCCGTCCAGCTAAACACAGAAGTGTTTGCACCTGTGTTCCCTGCGGCTACAGTGATCGTTCCGACAGGGGTAGACGGCTGATGAATCTGGATGCCGCTGCCTGCATAAGTCACATTCGTGATGGTCATGTTGATCGAAGTGGCATTATTAGCATTGCCGGCGCCATCAGTGAGGTCAATACCATCTCCTGCGGTTCCGTTTTTAGCTAACGCATTGGTGATCGTTGCTGTTGCTCCACGGCGGATTTTGGCTATATCAGTCATTGTGAAAGAAGAGTTATTCACGATTGTAACGTCCTGTATTTTGAAGTTTGACTGCCCAATATGCGTCGGATAAAGGCCGTCAAAATTTCCGTCAGCCTCTATACCACGGGGATCAGCCTCTGTACTGGTATGACCCGCCAGCCAAATCCCATATCCGTTTTTTAATGTTCCGGTCCATCCCTGGGTACAGTCGAACATATCGTCATCTTCATTCACGACCAGAATGTTTGTCACATTCACCGAACCGCCGAAAAATTCAACTCCGTCATCACCACTGGAGACAACATAGATGTTCTCAATCGTCGTTCCGCTGCCTACAGCATTTAACGTTAAGCCATTGTGTTCAATGTTTTCCGTTGACTGGGCTCCGGTGTACTCCAGGATCACATACTTGATTACACCTGAGTTGTCACTTGCATTCGTGCCGCCATACGGTTTGCTGGCGTCAATTTCCGTTGAGCCGGTCGTTCCTGCAGATGCGCCTGAAATAGGGGCATAACCATTGATGATTAACCCACCCCAGTCGCCGGATTTAGGACTGGCTGCACTGGAAGTAAACCTGATTGGTTTTGAAGATGTACCTTCAGCCATAATCTTACCGCCTTGCTCAACGAGTATGTACTGGCTGAAAGCTGTGGCACCGCCTTTCCCTTTGATCGTTGTACCGGCGGGAATTGTTAAAGTAGCGCCTGATTTAACTTCTACTTTACCGACTAAGGTGTATGTTACAGCGGGATCCAGTGATATGTCTTCGATAATAGATCCCTGAAGCTGATCTCCTTCAAATACATTACCACCATTGTCGTCATCATCGTCAGAACAACCGGTAAAAATCATTGTTGCCAGTGAAAGGCATAAAAGCAGTTTTTTCATGTTTTTCGACTTTAAATGTTAACAAATAATTTAATTACTATTTATATATTTAGTTTAATGATATTTATAAATCATAGGCGATGCCAAAGCTGACCGAGACTCCTTTTTTGTAATCGCTCAGGATTATGGAATTGGCGCTGCCGCTTGGCTCCCTTGTTAGTCGGAAATTGGGATTTAGCAGGTTTCTGGCTTTCAGGTTCAGTTCCCAGTGTTTATTTAATCTGGCGGATGTTACAAAGTCCAGCATGGGGACACCCTTTTCCATAATGTCCTGGTATCCTTGAGTTCCAATGGTATAAATACGTTCGCTGAAATAATTCAAAACCAATGAATTAGCCAAGTAGAAATCATTTTTGCTTACATGATGTGTTAAATCGATATTGATAATTCCCGGCGCCGCACCTTCCAGTTTGGACCAATCGTTTGTAAAGGGTGGAACTTTTAACGTGATATCTGTGAAGAGGTAGGAAGCGTTAAGCCCTGCCGAAAGTTTATTGCTTTTTCCTTTTTCCGTTAAGGCTTTGAAGATGTTCTTTCTGATTTCCAGTTCAGCGCCGTAAATGGTTGCATGGTCCGAAATATTGTCATAGGTCAGATACCCCCCGGCATTTGCTACTTCTATCCGGGAAATGGGATCCTCAATATACTTGGAAAATCCGGTTAAAGAGAGAATTTCCTCTTGTGACAGATAGTAATCCCACTTCAGATCGAAGTTATAGTTAGTGGCGGGTAACAAGTCAGGGTTGCCCTGTGATCGCCAAACCGGACCATCATACCTGTATGGTGATATTTCCTTATCCTGTGGAAGGGTGTAGGTACGGCTCGCGCCTAAACGAAACGTACTTTTCTCCGTTAAATTATATCGTAAATTTAAGCTGGGAAGAATATAGAACTCATTAAGATCGTTTGATCCCGAATCTCCTCCGTTGTATAAGAAATGATCAATGGTCATATTCACCTGATCTGCCCGGACTCCGGCAATCCCCGTGAATTTCTCACTGAACTCATACACCACCTCTGCGTAACCTGAATTGATAAATTTGTCGACTGAATATTTATTTAGGGTTGTTCTAACGCTAAATGCATTATTATCCAGCTCTTCCTGGTTAAAAAAATCATCCAAACGATAATTATACCGGTTAAAGGTTGGTTGGTCTTCTGCTTGCCCATGTCGTAAGTGATTATATTCGGTAGCCTCAAACGATCTTTTTGAGAATCGGCCGTTATAACCAAAATTGAGAATCGATTTATGATCGGGGCCTTTGGTTAACGTGTAGCTGAATCCGATTTCAGGGACGATGTCATGCTCCTTTATTTCTGAAAAATAGCGCTGGTGTCTGCCTTCGCCCAATTTGAGGCGAAGCACATCGTCACCGAGATCAGTTAAATAGTTTATCCGGCGATCCGGTTCACTGCCAACTACCAGGTCATAAGCTATACCGGCATCAAGTGATAAACGATCTGACAGATCGCTTTTATATGTTAGTTGATTAACCAACAGTGTGTTGTCGTTGACTTGTTGTCTGCGTACAAGCCCCTGATCGTTATAAGTACCAACTTCCTGAAAGACATCACTGTAAATCCCAAAATAATCTCCTGCCGATTGGGTATTGGAGTGGAGATATAACGCATTATAGGAAATGGTTTGTCCCTTAAAGTTATAATCCATATTGGCCATTACCATATGGTTCGTATTTTGTTCATACTTGTCATAGTGCTGATCACGGACGAGGGTTCCGGTGGTCCCGGTATTGCGCACGACTCCGTCTGTGTAGTTGTAATTCGTGGCGTACATTCCCAAAATATAGAAGCGATACGGATTTTTACTGGCTCCTACCAACAGTTTTTTACCTCCTTCAACAGTATAGTTTTGATCTAGTTGGAGATTTTGCTTTGAAGGATCGAGCGAATTTTGGAATGCATATTGGGTGACATTCGAGGGACCATCCTTTTTATTGGCATAACCAAGTGCGTTGATTCCATCCGGCTTCATGAAATCTTTTGAAACCGTATTAGTATTTATCCCCATGGAAGCATCTATTCCAAATTCAACATCCCCGGTCAGTTCCCTGGGCGAAATATTGATGTCGGCTCCACCTACATCGCCCGACATCTTTGCATCGAACACCTTGCTGACTCCAACCGCCTGAAGCACGTCAGAAGCAAAAAAGTCAAGTGAAATGTTTTTATATTCCGGATCCTCGGAAGGGACAGGAAACCCATTTAACGAGGTCGAATTAAAGCGGTCGCCCAATCCGCGGACGAATACATTTTTCACCCCTTCCTGTTTCGATATTCCGGAGACTTTGGTGACGGCTCCTTCTGCATTACTGACCCCTTTTCGTGCTATTTCCTGGGCGCCAATGGCCTGAGTAGCCACCACCGAGTTCTTTTGTTCAAGCAGCAGCATATTTTCTGAACGGCGGTTTGCCTGGCCAATTACCTTCACGTCTTCAATTTCGACCGTCGATTCTTTCAACGGAAAGTTAATTTCAAGGTTCTGTTTCGGGCCGATACTAACTTTTTCCTTGATAATTGTTTCATAGGAAATAAATGAGCAGCGGATCGTATACGTTCCCGGTTTAATCCGTTCGAGCCGGTATACACCGTCAAAGTCGGTCACCGTTCCCGTGGTTGTGCCTTCGAGCATCACAGTGGCTCCAACCAACGGTTCTTTTGTTTTTATGTCTGTTACCAATCCGCTGATTGTGGCTTCCTGTTGTGAAAATGAAAACAATGAAATGCTCAGAAATAGCAGCAGTGAGATTATTTTTTTGATTCCCATAAATTTGATAATATCTGTTGTCGTCATTAAAACCAGCTTTTGATTGATTTTAAAGTACGGTTATAAGTTTCAGGTCTGATTGGAGTGGTTTAACGTGATTTCGAAGAACCTCCGGACAGATAGCAGTCGTGCCAGGAGAGCCGCCTGACAGGCAGTCATTAAATTTTCCCGTAATCATGTTCATATTCAACTGTATCAATTTCAACAGCGAAGTACGGATTCTTATGTTGCATTTTGATTACAGATTGTTTACTCTTGTATTACATTTCAGGAGGCCAGGGAACAGGGCAGCAAAAACATTAAAAGCTAAAAGAAATTGATTTTCAACTTCTTTTAGCTTTTAATTAAATCGATTTAATTAAAAATTTGTATGGGTCTGATGTACCGTTGTGATTTATGAAAGGGTCATCTTTTGGAGAGGGAGAACAGGAATTCCAGTCCGCCTTCAGCACGATTGCGGACAGAAATCTCACCTTTGTGTAATTGAACCGCGTTTTTGACAATGGCCAAACCAAGTCCTGTACCTCCTTTTGAACGGGTACGGCCTTCATCGACCCGGTAAAACCGCTCAAATATGCGGCTTAAATGTTCTTCGGGAATACCTTTCCCGGAATCGGCATAACTGAAATAGTAGAATTTTTCATCTTCCAGATATTGGCGGATCAGGATCGTCGTTCCCGTACCTGCATAATTGATCGTATTCTCGATCAGATTCTGGAAGATCGACGACAGGAGACTGTCGTTACCAAACACCATTACCTGATCGGGGACAGAAAGCTGAACCCCGATCTTTTCTTCATTGAGCCTCGACCCGAGGTTTTCGATCACATCATTGATCAGAGGCCTTAGTCTGGTCCTTTTAAATTCAAACAATTCACCGGCATCTTCAATATGATTCAGAAGCGAAATATCGTTGATAAGGTCGTTCAGCCGCTCGCTTTGGGCAAAAGCCCTTTCAACAAAATAGTCCAGTTTTTCGGCAGGCATACTCCTGTTGTTCATGATGGTTTCCAGGTAGCCTTTCACGGAGGCCAACGGGGTTTTTAATTCATGCGCGATGTTTGACGTAAGCTGTTGTTTCATTAATCGCCTGCGTTCGGGGCGGGTCACGTCTTCGACAAGGATCTCAAAGCTCTTGTCTGCGAAAACAATCCCCTGTATCCGAAAGTACATTTCATTTTTAACGAGAGTTATTTGTATTTGAGGCAGGTCTTTTGGGCTGACGCTGACTTCCGGGCGCAGATATTTGTCTATCTTTTTGATGAGAGGTTTAAATTCCGGGATGTCAAAGAAAGCCTCTGCCGATATGGTCGATTTTTCGCTGATCAGGTTGATATATTGAATGAAATGGCTGTTTACCAGGATCTTTTCCTTTTTGGATGAAAAGAACGCAATTCCTTCTTTTAACGCATGTAAATGGTTATAAAGCCTTTCTTTTTCGGCGCTCAGGTCATCTTTTGCACGTTTCAGCCGGTCATAAATTTTAACGATTTGCCTGCGAATATCCCCGAATTCCGAATCCGGGAAATCGATATTCGGGTCAATATCTTCATTTTTCCCTGCACGGACTGCAAAATCGCGCAGTTTGGTGATAAATTCCCCGAGCCTTTTTGTGACGAGATACAGAATGAGCCACATCACCAGGAACATGAACAGGATGAAGAAGATAAAAACCTGTTCGGTTTTCAGAAAATTTTGGATATCGATATCATATACGACCGCGCACCTGACATAATAATCGCCATAGTAACGGGAGTAGTAATAAAAATCCTGCCCGGTTGAAGCCGATTTCCGGATGTGTGAACCTTTCCCCTCGTAGAGCGACTTTTGCACCTCCGGGCGGTCAAGATGGTTTTCGAGTATGCTGACATCCGAAATGAAGCTGTCGTACAATACCTTCCCGTCATTATCGATCACAGTGATTCTGGTGTTAGGCTCAGGGACCATGTATAGCATTGAATCCAAACGCTTGAAGTCTGCTGCTCCCGAAAGGTCATTATGTTGAATATACCGATGTGTAATTTCTGCAATATTGTCGAGTATGGTCTCAAGCCGGCCGGTCCTGTATCTTTTTTCACGATCAAACTGGAATAGCAGGATCACCAGCGCAAACAACGTGAAGGCAGTAAAAAAATAAATAAAGATCCGCTGCCGGTATGTTCTGTGTTTTAACATGGTCATTTTAATTTTCGTCTGATATCTGGAGTCTCAAATCTAATAGTCTCATCGCTTACATTATCTCTCAAAACAATATCCGTACCCTGAACGCCCAATAATTGAGCCACCGTAGGTACCGATTTTTTTCCTTAACCGGGCAATGTTGACATCCACATTTCGCTCAGTGACAATCACGTCATTACTCCATATCCGGTCCAGGATCTCCTGCCGGCTGATGAATTTCCCCTGGTTCTTTAAGAGTAAAGTGAGTATCTCGAATTCCTTGCGGGTCAGGTTTGCCGGTTCTTCGTCGATGCTCACCAGTTTTCGTCCCAGATCCATTTTCAGGCCGCCTGACTGAAGGACGCTCGACGGTTCGGCCAGAACACGTCCCCTTTTCAGGATCGCCCGGATGCGAACAATTACTTCTTTGATCGAAAAGGGCTTGATGATGTAGTCGTCGCCTCCGACATTGAAACCTGTAAGCAGGTCATTTTCCGAATCTTTTGCGGTAAGAAAAATGATCGGGACCTCGAGTTGGCGTTCTTTCCGGATAATGTCGGCCAGTTTGTAACCCGATATGCCCGCCATCATCACGTCGAGCAGAATGAGATGATAGCTTTCAAGCGGCTTGTTAAGAGCATCTTCGGCTGAAATTACGGTATCCACGTCAAACCCCTCGCTTGAAAGATTGAACTGGAGTATTTCCAGCAGATCCTGTTCATCGTCAACAATCAGTATTCTTGGAATTGGGTTCATTTTATTCTGCTATTTTATGGTGTCTGATATCCCGTCCTTCAATTGAATAAATGGCAGCCTCGGCAATATTGGTGGCATAGTCTGCAATCCGCTCGATATTCGACATCATCTCTTTGATGGTGACCATGCTCACCAGCAGATGTTTTGTTTTTTCTTCCGAACCGGTCCTGTTCAACAGTTTCTTCATCAGTTTGTCGTTCACTTCATCCAGAATATCATCATTTTTGATGGTCCAGATGGCCAGTTCCCTGTCATCCTGCATGTACGAAAGAAGTGACTGCCGGACCATTTTGGCACTAAGGATCGCCATGTTCGATAAAACCTCGTTGAACTGGTTATACAATTCAGGTGTCTTGATCCTTTTAATAAAATGACTGATATTGACCACCAGATCACCAATTCGTTCCACATTGATCAGTATCCGGTAACAGGCCATGATCCGTCTGAGTTCGGAGGCCATGGGTTGGTGCAGGACAATGGTATTGATAATTTTATCGCTCAGCTTGACCTCTGTTTTATCGATTTCGTTCTCGTTGGTGGTGATTGCTGTCATCATTTCATCCGATATTTTCAGCTCGCCCGAAGTCACAAACTGCTCCATATAGTCGAGCTGTTCCAGAAGGATATTCGCCATCTTTTCGAAGTCGGCTTCAATCTCCCGAAGGGCATCATCTTTTCGTATCGTCATGGTCGCAATTTTTAAATTTTAAGAATGAATATTAACCAAATTTTCCTGTTAAATACTGCTCTGTTCTAAGATCCTGGGGATTGGTAAACATGTGTTTTGTTTTTCCGTATTCAACCAATTCACCAAGATACATAAATAATGAGTAATCTGAAATGCGGGCTGCCTGCGACATATTGTGGGTGACCAGGATAATTGTGTAATGCTCTTTCAGTTTCACCAGAAGATCCTCTATTTTTGAGGTCGCTATGGGGTCAAGTGCTGAAGTCGGCTCGTCAAGCAGGATGATCTCGGGATTAAAAGCCAGGGCCCGGGCGATACACAGGCGTTGTTGTTGCCCCCCTGACAGGAAATTGCCTTTGTTGTGGAGCGAATCTTTGACTTCTTTCCAAAGGGTTACATCACGCAGTGAGCGTTCAACGATCTCATCTTTTTCTTTTTTCTTCAGGTTGATGCCGTTCAGCTTATACCCGGCAATCACATTGTCGTAAATGCTCATGGTAGGGAAGGGGTTAGGTCTCTGAAAGACCATTCCCATTCGTCGCCGCAGTTTGATGGCCGGCATGTCAAAAATATTCTCGTGCTGAATAAACACCTGTCCCTGTATGGTGATGTTCTCATACAATTCATGCATTCGGTTCAGTGCCCTTAATAAAGTGCTCTTCCCGCAACCCGAAGGTCCCATAATCGCTGTTACGGTATTTTTTTTTATATCGACCGAAACATCCTTCACTGCATAATTCTTGTCATATGCCACGGAGAGGTTTCTGATCGAGAGAGCCGGATCTTTTATTTCTGCAATATTTGTTATTGTCATGGCTATTTTCTTTTTGCAGCGATCTGCCTGGAAACGATATTGAGTAACAAAATCATGATCATCAGCAATAATGACGAGCTCCAGATCAGACCGATCATATTGGGATCGTTATAAAATTCCCAGATCAGCAGCGGTATGGCGCTGGTAGGTTCAGTAACGTCGAGATTAATAATATTGCTTCCCAGGGCAGTCAGCATCAGGGGAGCAGTTTCGCCCAGAATGCGGGAAATTCCAAGTAATATCCCGGTCAGCAATCCGCTGAAGCCTGTCGGTATCAATACTCTCAAAATTACCTTGTGATAGGGCGTGCCGAGTGCTAATGCCGCTTCTTTCAACGTGAGAGGGATCATTTTCAGGGTTTCTTCGGTGGAACGTACAATCATGGGCAGCATCATAATGGAAAGTGAAACACTGCCCGCAAGCGCCGAAAAACCCATCGTGATGTGTTTGACCACCCAAAGATAGGAGATCAGCCCGAGTACGATGGAAGGCACTCCCTGCAGGATGTCTGATATATTCCTGGTCAGGTTGGCCAGGAACTTTCCCTGATTTTCGTACAGGTATATTCCGGTCATCACCCCTACGGGAATTGCGATTGCAGCAGCCATCACGATCATCAGCAAAGTTCCCGTGATGCCGTTTGCAATCCCTCCGGGAATCCTTTCTCCGCTTGCTACCGCTGTCATGGCCGCGAAGGTGTCGGGCGTATTTTCAATGATAAAACTTAAGCTGATCTGCCGGTAACCTTCGACGATCAGTTTGTAAATGATCAGAACAATGGGAGAAGCAGTCAACACGGAAAGGATGACGATCATGACCATGGCAAATTTGTCCTTCAGCATTCTGAAAGCCGACCGGTCCTGATATTCTGTTTTCCCTGCTATAACCATTGATAAAATTGTTTAAATTGCTTTAGTCGTAAGTAATTAGTCGTAAGTAATTAGTCGTAAGACTAGAAAAATTGTTAAATTTCGGAATGTCTGACTTTCTGAACGCCTGAATATCTAATTACTTCTGTCTTGTGTCCTGATACTTGTGTCTTGTGTCTGATTCAGCTAATAGCTTCCTGTTTCAAGATGTCATCTTTTTAATGATCAGTTTCCCGATTCCGTTCACGATTCCGGTGATCAGGAAGAGTAATAAACCAATGGCGATCAGCGAGCTTAGCTTGAGGCCTTCCGCTTCACCAAACTGGTTTGCAATTACACTGGCCATTGTATTTCCGGTTGAAAAAAAACCGGATGGCACCACGTTGCTGTTCCCGATCAGCATGGTTACAGCCATTGTTTCTCCAAGCGCCCTGCCGAAGGCCAGTATATAGCCGGCAATAATCCCGGAACGTGCATTTGGGACTGTGACGGTTTGGATGACTTCCAGTCGTGTTGCCCCCAGCGAATAAGCTGCTTCTTTCAGATCGTTCGGAACCATGGCAATAATCTCATTGCTCAGCGAAGTTGCATAAGGAATGATCATGATGGCCAGAATCACGCTTGCAGTAAATACACCGTACCCCTGGTTGTCGAACCCCATGTCGGTGAGCAGAGGGCGCAATACATAAAACCCCCATAAACCATATACGATAGACGGGATCCCTGCCAGCAGATCAACCAGCAGACTGAGGATTCGCGCCACCCTTGTTCCCCTGAAATATTCACCCAAAAAAAGCGATGTTGAAAACGATAGTGGCAAGCTGATCATCAAAGCCGCTATTGAGGTCATGAGTGTGCCGGCAATGAAAGGAAGGGCTCCGTATGTTTCCTTCCCTTCTGTCGGATCCCATTCTCCTGAAAAAATAAAGTGCAATCCAAAGGTCCGGAACGCGGGTACAGATCCTCCCACCAGTGAATAAATCATCCCTCCCGTCAGCATGAGTATCAGGACGGCGGCGATTGATAAAATAATTTTGGTGATCTTATCGCTGTTGGGCATCATTCCGTTTTTTCTGAATTAGTTTAAAAGCGGTTCACCATTATACGTGATCCCTCTCAGAACCGTTTTTGCTTTGGCCACGGCATCGGCAGGCAGAGGGGCATAATGTACTTTTGCTGCCTCTCCCTGGGCCTTTTCGCTTACCAGCCAGTCGAGCAGGTTTACTGTTGCCAGCGCCTGTTCCTTGTCGCGGTTTTTATACGCCTGTTCCTTGTACAGGATAATCCAGGTAAATCCGCTGATGGGATAGGAGGCCGGGTCGGCCGAATTCGTGAGCATCACCCTGGTGTCGTCGGGAATGTTCCCTTTGGCGGCAGCGCTGATACTGGCCAGGTCCGGAAGAATATACTGGCCGGCGCTGTTTTGCACCCGGGCAGTTTGTATTTTCTGCGCAAATGCAAATTCAGATCCGATGTATCCGATCGTGCCGGGAGTCTGACTGATCGTGCCTGCCACTCCGGGGTTGCCTTTGGCACCCATCCCCACGGGCCATTTCAGCGATTTTCCTGTTCCTAGCTGATTGGCCCATTTTTCACTGATCTTGCTCATAAAATCACTGAAAATGTGAGTGGTTCCACTTCCGTCAGAGCGGTATACTACGGTAATGGCTTCAGCAGGAAAGTTGACATCAGGATTGTCTTTTTTGAGAAGCGGATCATTCCATTTAGTCACTTCACCCAGGAAGATCTTTTCCAGCAACGTATTTGATAATTTCAAATCATTTACGTCCTTCAGGTTGTAGGCAATGACAACCGCTCCGATACAGGTCGGAATATGAACCACTTCTGCAGGTATTTCCTTTTGTTGTTCATCGGTCAGGAATGCATCGGTGGCCCCGAAATCAACAACCTGATCCTTCAGGCTGCGAATACCGCCTCCCGATCCGACACCTCCATAGGTGACCTGAACATTGGTTTCCGCCGTGTAGTTTTTAAACACCATGTTATAGAAAGGCAGAGGGAATGTGGCTCCAGCGGCTGTCAGCTTCCGGTTCCCTCCTTCGACGGATGAACCTGCTTTTTTGTTGGAGTTCTGACATCCTGTTAAAAGAAAAATTGCCAGCAAAAAAAATGTCGAAAATGTTTTCATTTGCGTACTTGATTAAAGTTTGATTTCCAGATTAAAATAGATAGATGAGCGGAAAGATTCTCCGGGTTCGGCTGGGTTCCAGCCTCTCAGATTAGGCGAAAATCTTATCCCTTTCACGATTGGAAATTCAACTCCGGCCATATATAATTCGCCGTCATTGGCCAGGTTCCAGTCGACAGACGTTCCTGATGCCTTATTGGACATTAGTTTATCGTACCGGGCAAGCAACTTAATTTTTTTTGTCGCCTGCAACGTTCCGTAGAAGGAGGTTCCATATAAATCAGAACCCTCCTGAAAGTCGTAATTCACTTGTTTGTTGTATTCAGCCGCCAGGCTGAAGCGGTCATTGGCATATCCGGTAAAAAGAGCCAAAGAAGAAAGGGTGGCATCACGATGACTGAAATCGTAGTAGATACGGCTGGTGAGTTTCCTTGCAGGCTTCAGGGTAATTCCGATGCCCGCTCTTAAAACGCTGTCCGATTCCAGTTTTTTGTATCCTTCGCCATTTGCAACGATCATATCGGCGCTTAAAAAATCAGTTATCCCGTAACTCGCACTGATTCCCAGGTCGGCGCTTGCATTGAACCCATAGGCATCCTGAAATGATTTTTCGATGTACCGGTATCCCCAGAAATCTTCCTGAACCTTAAATTGCGTGGTTGGGATGATCCCAAAGAAAACAGAAAGTTTGCCCGGATGGTAATTCAGGTATGCATTTTTCGCGAAGGCCGTCATTTCAAGGTTCCCGGCGTCGGGATTCGCGATGTCGATTGTTGCCAGGACCGTGAAATTTTCATTGATGGTATATTCATAACCGAGATAAAGCCGGGTTAATTCGAAGGCGGAAGCTGACTCATCGTCAGAAAAGTTTGTATGAAAATTATTAAAGATCCTCATAAATGGTTTCCCACCCGGTTTAAACTGACCGTTAGTCTGGCTCTGAGCCAGGATGGACAAAAGCAATAATACTATGAATAAGCTGATACGCTTCATATACTTAAGATGTTTGAATTCCTGATTCGAATTCACCGCAAATGAACGGCCGAATCGTTACACGGTGATTAAAAAAATATTACAAAACGATTAATTTAACAGGTTTTTCATTGTTTGTATTTTGATATGGCTGTTAATCAGCATGATACAGGTTACAGAATGATTACAATCGCATGATCAGCTTTTCTCTTTTGTAATTCGTTCAGCCCCATATAAATAGTTCATGTCTGAAAGATTGACCGGCTGCGGATAATCGTGAAAAAGAATGATTTTAGCAACCTGCGGTAAATAAAAAGGACTGTTTCATGACGAGACAGTCCTTTTTATGATTTTTAAAAAATAATTATTTCTTTTGCGCTACTTTTTTGTTGTCGCATATACCATCATTATTGGCATCAACAAACTTTTTGCAGTCCTTGTTGCATTTTCCCTCGGCAGTTCCTTTGCATTTTGCTTTGGTTTGCCCTTTGGCCAATGCTTTGCCTTCTTTGCACGCTGCTTTTGCATCGCAACATTCACTTTTTTTTGCGTCACAGCATTCGCCCTTAACCTTCCCTTTTTCTGCTTTTGCCTTGGGAGCCTGCTGGTCTGCGGCATTATCACTGGCGGTTGTCACAGCCGTTTTTTTCTCTTTAGCCTGTTTGTTGGTTGTTGCAGCGGTTTGAGCGCTGACAATTGTTGTTGCAGCCAGTATGGCTAATCCTGAAAGTAAAAGTCTGAGTCTCATAATATTTAAAATTAGTGTTCTTACGGTTTGAGCCGGGGTGTACTGAATCGTTGGATTTTCTTTATTTTCAACTTGTAATCAATTGTCGAATCCGGCTTGTAAACCGGCATCCGGGGATAATAATATCCCGGCGACCCGGCGATCGGCATATTGTCGACAGGACTTCGTTTTTCGGCTAAAAATTGTTGCGGCAACAAGGAATCCGGGTATTGCTTCGGTAACCTGTAACGCGGAATTTTTCTGTAACGAAGCGAATCGCCCGGGTGAAAATGAAAACCGGACTCAGGTGCGGGTTTGACTGTAAGAGGCTTTTGAACCATTGAATTCACCGAAGTGGTATCGATCCCTGACGATCTGTCTTTTTGTGCGACAGCAGGAATAAGGAACAAACCTATAAATGCGAATAGAAAGATGATCCTTTTCATGGCCGGGTTAATTAATTTGCAAAATTTATGATTTTCACGAAATAAAACGGCAGAAGAGGAACTGTTAAATAGCATAAATAACAAAGTTTAACATTCTTCCGTTAAGTCGGTTATTCTGCCAATAAATATAAAAATTTCATCTAACCCTCAATTAGTGCGAAATCAGAAACAGTGCGTTAAACA
>JBDKTZ010000377.1:0-2225 GCA_039679975.1 Prolixibacteraceae bacterium | reverse complement strand
CGTGACAGTCAGATAGTACCCGCTATGCCTGCGGATATTGATAGCCTGATTGTTATCGAACAGCAGATACTGGCCTTTAATTCCCAAAAGCCTGCCTTCAATAACAGGATCCTTGTCAAAACTTAATCCATTGACTCTTTCAGGATATTGTAACACCGGATAACTCAGCCGGACAATTTCAAGATCTTCAGACGCGTACTGCTGTAACTCAGCCGGAAGAAGCTTAATCGCTTTTTCCTTTTCAGTAATCAGATCAAAAAGATCATTGACATGGTTTTCAAGCATATCCCGCCAACTTGTCTTATCGGTGTAAAATCTCTTCAAAAAGGATTCGATGACTCCGGCAATATGGCGGTTCGGAGTCTTGGCCAGGCGGATCGCGTAACTTGCTCCCTGATCGATCCAACGGGTGGGAATTTGTTGGCCACGGGTAACTCCGACCTTAACCTCTTTCGAAACTGCCAAATATACAAAATGATCGACCAATTCATTCTCCATTGACCATTGCATATCGCGTGATATCCCGAACTGCGCTCGGGATAGTTCAGGATTCATGACCGTTTCGCTTGCTTCCGGCGAAGTTTTAAAACACGAAAAACAAAAGCCTTGCCCAAAAGATGTCTTCGTTCGCTTTCCGCAGCAAATACAGTTGATCTGCCCATCAAAGCGAAGCCGGATCTGGTCACCTAACAAGGCATTCATATCCACCTCATGACTTCCAACCGGAAGATAATACCGGATTGGCTCAGCCAGCTCGGTTCTCATTTTGACGATATTCCCCTGATATTCCATGACTGTAAAAGTACAAAAAAGTAATTAGAAACGAATCGTGAGTCGCGAGACGGAAGAGGTAATCAGGTTGCATGATGACAAGGTAAGTTACAATCCAAAAAGCTCCAACACTTCATGAATCTCTTTCAGTTCAAAGAAGCGATCACTTTTAATTTCGGCGGAGTTCATTTGCTCATGTTCCCATGTGGTATAATACGGTATGTGCGCGGCATAACCCCCGAGCTTGATTACGGGTAAGATATCTGATCGCAGTGAATTACCTATCATCAGGAAGCTTTGGGGGAGAGTATCAAGATGTTTCAGCAACTCCCGGTAGTTCTCCTCTCTCTTATTTGTCATAATCTCAATATGATGGAAGTATTTCAGTAAACCCGATTTCTTCAGTTTGCGCTCCTGATCTAGCAAGTCGCCTTTTGATGCCACAACAAGCCGAAACCTCCCGTAAAGCTTTTCCAGCAGATCCACCACACCGTTAAGTAGGATTACATCTTTCTGCAGCAGTCTCTTTCCTATCTCAATGATCGCTTCAACCTGCGCCGGCTTAACCTTCTTTTCCGATATCAACAATGAAGTTTCGACGAGCGACAACATAAAGGCTTTAATGCCGTATCCATACAACTCCATATTTTGCATTTCAATCCGGTACAATGCTTCAACTGTTTCTTTCGTCGGGCTAAATTCGGTCATCACCTGACAAAACTCATGTTCGGCATCCCTGAAAAAATTCTCGTTTTCCCATAAAGTATCATCCGCATCGAAAGCAATTACCTGAATGTCATTTAAACTCATGTTACCTCCGTCAGACGACAAAAATAAAATTTAAAAAGTACAGCCGGAAGAAATCCATATTAAGTATTATCAAAACCGCAGGAAAATCAAACTTTTTATCAGAGAATTTATGTTTTTAAGCAGAAAAATGTACTTTTGCAAGTCCATTTTTAAGACATTAGTCAGCAAGACAGAATCTGCAGCTAAATTTAGTAGAACATGAAACGCGAAAAAATCAAAGAGGTACTAAGCGCCGGCCAGGTAGGACGGCAGGTGTTGGTAAAAGGATGGGTAAGAACCCGGCGTGAGAGCAAGAATGTTAATTTTATTGCGCTGAATGACGGCTCAACTATCCATAATTTGCAAGTCGTGGCTGATGTGGAAAAATTTGGCGAGGATTTTCTGAAAGACATTAACACGAGTGCTTCGTTGTCGGTTACCGGTGAGTTGGTAGCTTCGATGGGAAGCGGACAGACGGTCGAGCTAAATGCTTCGGAAATTATTCTGTATGGGAAAGCTGATCCTGACCGGTATCCGATCCAGCCCAAAAAACACAGCCTGGAATTTTTGCGCGACAATGCCCATCTTCGTTTCCGTACAGCTACTTTCAGTGCCGTTTTTCGTATTCGTCATGCGATGGCCTATGCCATTCATAAATATTTTAA
>JBDKTZ010000469.1:0-3423 GCA_039679975.1 Prolixibacteraceae bacterium | reverse complement strand
CTCACCAATTCAAGAGACCCGCTGGTTTCGTCGAACAACTACAGCAAGCTTAGGGTATACAGTGTGTATGCCTCTGCGCAGGCCGGCTACAAGAATTTTGCCTTTCTGAACCTTACCGGGCGCAACGACTGGTCGTCTACGCTGCCGCGGAGCAACCGTTCTTATTTCTACCCCTCGGCAAGCGCCAGCCTGATCGTCACCGATGCCCTGCAAATAGAAAGCAACGTGCTCGATTTTCTGAAAATCAGGGGAGGATGGTCGGAAGTGGGAAGCGATGCCGACCCCTATCAGCTTGCAACCGTATACAACTTTGAGACTGCTTTCGAGGGAAACCCCATCCTCACTTCCTCAAAAGAAAAGAATAATCCGCAACTCAAACCCGAGACCACCCGTTCGACCGAACTGGGTGCAGAGTTCAGCGTGCTGAAAAACAGAATTCATCTGGATGTGGCCCTGTACAACACGAACAGCGTAGATCAGATCCTGAAAGTAAATACAACCGCATCGAGCGGCTATACTTCCCAGCTTCTGAATGCGGGGAAGATCAACAACAAGGGAATTGAAGTCCAGCTGAATCTGACTCCCTTGCAAAAGGAGAACTTTCAGTGGGATGCCGACATCAACTATTCCCGGAACAAAAGCAAGGTTGTCAGGCTCGACCGGGAAGGGCTGCTCAGCAGTTATACCATCGGATCGTCGGGAACAACGCAGGTACTGGCCACCGTGGGCCAGGAGTACGGCACCCTCTACGGTACGGCTTACCTGAGAGGAAGTGACGGAAAGATCATCGTTGGTTCGGACGGCCTTCCCGATGCCGACCCCAACAATAAAATCCTCGGTCACTATTCGCCTGACTGGCTCGCCGGGATCACCAACACGTTCACCTATAAGAATATTGCCCTGTCATTCCTGATCGACGCCAGCATTGGCGGCAAGATCTATTCCGGGACCAACCGCACCGGTATTTACACAGGTGTGTTGAAATCGACACTTCCCGGGCGCGATGCCGCTCATGGCGGGCTGCAGTATTACTATCCGGGCAACAATACCAGCGGGCCTAAAAGCCTGCTTACAGGCGGAAGCGCTCCAAACGGCGAAACGGTTTATGACGACGGGATCATCTTCGACGGGGTAACCGCCGACGGCAGCAGGAACACCGCGGTAGTGAGCGCCGAAGATTATTATAAGTCTCTGTACAATATCTCGGAAGCGTTCACTTACAGCTCCTCCTATGTAAAATTCAGGGACATCAGCCTGACGTATACCTTTCAAAAGAAGATCACTGAAAAACTGGGGCTGACGGGTGCGTCGATATCGGTTATCGGGCGAAACCTGTTTTTTATTTACAAGGATGCCCCGAATATCGATCCGGAAGTGGCTCTCAACACGGGCAATGCCCAGGGAATCGAAAGTCTTTCCCTTCCCACAACCCGGACCATCGGGTTTAACCTTAATCTGAATTTTTAAAACCGAATTGTATGCTTAAAAAAATAATGTCACTGCTGCTGCTTGCATCCGGACTAAGCTCCTGCGACGACAAGCTGGATGAAATTAATAAAAACCCAAATGCGACCGAGAATCCGTCGCCGGCGTACCTGCTTACCGGAAGCCTGAAACATGGGGCCGACCTGTACTGGGGTGCTGATGTGAACTTCGACACCGAGCTGCTGTTCGTTCAACACTGGGCTTCCATTCAGTACACCGAAACCGACCGGTACGATATTGCCAACACGAACAGCAATATCACTGAATTATGGAACACGGGTTACGCCACACTGATCACCGATCTGAACACCATTCTCAGCCTGCCCGATGAGGAGGTGAATCAGAACTACAAAGGGATTGCCCTGGCACTTCGGTCGTGGGTCTTTCAGCTGCTCACTGATGCCTATGGCGACATTCCCTATCAGGAAGCGGGGCAAAGCGTCACTCCCGTCTATGATGCACAAAAGGACGTGTATACCGGCTTGCTGAACGACCTGAGCGACGCGCAGTCGCTGCTTGCTGTCTCTGGCGGGGAAGTGGAAGGCGACGTGGTTTATGACGGCGATATTGAAAAATGGAAGAAGTTCGTGAACTCGCTGAAGCTGCGTATCGCCCTGCGAATCGCCGACAGGGAAGAGAACCTGGCCAGGCAAACCATTTCAGCAGTGGTGGCCGATCCTTCCGGACTCATTGGCAGCAATGAAGAGATATTCAGGTTCGTTTACAGCAGCTCCCCTCAGCATAATCCGCAGGCAGCCTGGTTTGAAACCAGAGATGACTACCGGATGTCGAAATCAATGGTCGATCAGCTACTGGCACTGGCCGATCCCCGACTGCCGGTATATGCCCAACTGCCTTCCGACGCCTCGGTTGGCAGGTATGTGGGTGTACCCAATGGCCTTTCGAACAGTGACGCCAACAACCTTGGTTTTGCTAAAACCTCCCGGCCCGGAACGTTCTTCCTGACCGACGTGTCACCTGCCGTGATCTTCAGTCAGGCCGAGGTCTTGTTTGGACTGGCCGAAGCAGCAGCCCGCGGATTTATCCAGGGAGATGCCGAAACCTACTACAACCAGGCCATCGTTGCTTCATTCAATCAGTTCGGAATTACCGGCACAACTGCCGTAAACGGTTACCTGGACCAAACTGGCGTAAAATATGATGCATCCAACTACCGAAAATCGATCGGCATTCAAAAATGGATTGCGTTCTTTGGGCAGGGACACGATGCCTTTGCCGAATGGCGGCGGCTCGACTATCCGGTGCTCACTGCAGGTCCGTCCTCCGTACTGGAGGGAAAGATCCCCTCCCGACTGCTCTATCCAGGCACAGAGCAATCGCTCAACGGCAAAAATTACCAGGCCGCCGTACAGCGCCAGGGAGCCGACTTGTTTACCACCAAACTTTGGTTCGACATCAGATAGTCATCACCTCACAAAGATAATACCTCATTCATGGTATAGAACTTACCATAAATGAGGTATTTTGCATATAACAAGGACACCTGAGCTATCCGGGCCCAATCCGACCAGCGAAGTTCAAACAGAACAGGAACGGATTCTAAACAGACTGTCCTGTCGGACTTGACTCCGTTATTGACCGATTCCTATTATTTAAACTCACTCTGAATAAGACAAAAAGGGAGATGATTATGATCTCAATATTCCTATTTGCTTATTTTTGTAACACGAATATAATAAAGAGTAACACCATGTCTTCAATTGGATTGGGATAGGTCGATAAAACCTGTCTTATTTTTTTATTTGAATAGTAACACGAATTAAAAAATTAATAACACGATATACCAGTCTTTATAAAATGTACTATGACAAAAAGAAAAATCAACTGCTTTAACCAATTGCTTTGGACCATACTGTTTGTTATTGGAACAGTCGTGCAGCCTAAGGCACAGGAAAAAAAAGATACGATCAGCCCGAT
>JBDKTZ010000503.1:0-5332 GCA_039679975.1 Prolixibacteraceae bacterium | reverse complement strand
AAATTAACCGAATAAAGAAAGCGAAATTTTCTATTCATGGGATTTCGGGACTTCTGGAAAAGTACGATTTAATAATTGACAGCACAATATGAAGGCAGATTTACGTCCTTTGTAATGGAAGTTTTTTCAGGTTTTCGCGCATCACCCAAGAGAGGCCCCGCACGGCTGTAAGGGGCGTCAGGTTCTTTACCGTTGAAATGGGCGACAAACAGCGCGATACGGCGGATGTAATTATTTAACGTACTTTGGCTTGTCTGCGTAAAGTAACCTGTTGCTCCGGCTTCCCGGCAACCTTTTCAAACTCAGGAACAGTCTTCGTTTCAGTTTTTGCAGTGGATAAAAACGCATTCCAAAACCCCGCCGATGCCCTATTGGCAAAACGTTAGGGACGATGGCAAAGAGGTCCCTTAAGCGTTTACTGGTAAAAGAGGAGTCAATGAGTGTTCTCAAAGAATTTGAGGAGGTGGACCATGTTGATTAAGCAATACGAAATCTGGATAGCGGATTTGAATCCTCAAAGAGGGAAAGAGCCAGGCAAGAAACGTCCTGTAGTGATCCTTCAAACGAATATATTGAATAAAATTCCTCACCCCTCAACCATCGTCTGTACTTGATCTGGAATAGAATGCTACCAGGAAACGGCAGGACTGAGGCTACGCGATTACCGAAGTCTATGTGATTATATTAATGGATGGCTTTACCTTCACAGACAGTCTCAGGGAACGCTATTTGTACGATTTGCTTGTGCAACAGAGAAAATAGCGAAGTTTTTATAAGGATTTCGGTCCTCTATGCCACCGTTTCGCTCTTCATTCCGTCAAATGTTCCACCAGACATTTGGTTTTACTACCGTAAAACTTTACTTCATTCGCTGTTCGTTAATATTGGGTTTTGCCGCTTGGCTTCCTTCAGTGAGTGAATGGGGCATCCTAGACCACCTTACCACTTGCCAATGCTTCGGGGCTGAAAAAAGTTTTTTGATAAAATCTCACCCGATTGTTGTAACTTGCAGTAAGATGGGATGAAACATGATGAGGTTGCAGCACATTTAACATGTCACAATAAGCAGCGGAAAGTTGATAAGGCAAGTGATGAGATCGTTCAGGTTCACGTTTATCAAATACTCAGAATCATGAAAATTGAATTTGAAATTGAAGAAAAGGAAGCTGTATTATTACTGAAAATATTACAGCAATTCATGGGACAGACAAATAATCCGAATGTGTTAAAATCGTTATCTAAGATTGCTTCTGAAATTGAATCTGATTTTCAAATCGGTAATCAGATTTTTCTGTTACTCAGAACCAGGCTATATGATTATACAAATCACAACGTAATGTTGCCTGAATCAGACATGAGGATTTTTTTAGGAATGAGCAGTAATTTTATAACAAGAGTGGGAGGACTTGAAAGAGAGGCTAATATTGTATTTATTCAGATTGTAAAAAACAATAAGCCGAACGTTGACATACGAAAATTGAAGCAAATTCCACTTGATGAAATTAAAAAATGTAACCTTATATCTGATGTTCAAGAAATAATCCAATCAGCTTATGAAAACATTTCGTAGTTTACTGATCGTTTGCTTTACTGTTTCTTTTGGTTCAGCATTTTCTCAAAAAGCTTCAATAAGTATAGGAGAATCGACAACTAACAGCCTGACAAAAAATAAACCGGCACAAATCATTGCAACTTTTCCCGAGAATGAAACTATAAAAAACAGTTGGCTGGCTGATGGTTTTATTGAATTTAAGCTTACCGATCTTTTTAAAAGCTATAATATCGGAGCCTTGTCTGAGCTTCACAAAAACAATTTAACAAGTAAAGAACAGGATGTTTTACAATTTGGATTGACAATTGAAAAAGACTATTTGTTTAACGATAGCCATGACCAGACCTGTTTTCGTATCATTTCGGGTTTGAACATGAAATACGCGAATAATCGAGTTAAAGGAAAAAAAGAGTTACAAGGAAATTTAGGGTTGACGTTATCTTTAGAAAAATCAGAGAATTTTAGATTTCTTCAACCCAGTACGAGATTGATAAATATAACCAGTTCTTTTGCGTATTTATTTACACTTTCTCATGATCATAACATCGGGTTAGGGTATATTGGCGGCGATGAGAATGTTTTACTTGGAGATGCTTCATTTGAGCTAAGCATATTTCCCTTAAGCAGGCTTACTAACCTGATCGAGCAACCAGAGTTAATCCAAGTAAACTGGAATATCAATGGAAGAACGCCATTACTTGGGGAAACAGATATTGATTTGAATACTTTGCAGACTTTCTCTGCGGGATTTAATTATAAAATTAATGATAAATCGTCAGTTGGAATTTCGTACTCATGGCAAAAAGGAGCAAATCCATATACAAGATTAGATAACCAGGAATTTAAGACTTTATCTGCAAAATTGAAATTGACAATCGGATAAACGTAACGATTTTGATTTGCAGAAAGTTGAAGCAGGTGTAGCTACAGAAAGTATTGTAAGAGTTCCTGAGAAAACAGGAATGACAAGAGTATATTTCCCAATATTTTACTCATACCGCAATGCTTCTACAGGGTTCCTTGTTGCGGCCTTCCAACTTTGCCAGCTTACGGTAATAACAGCAATTAATATCGCCATGGCGATAGCTGAAATAAAGACCCATAAATTCAGATTAATGCGGTTGGCATAATTCTGAAGCCATTGCTCCATGATATACCATGTTAACGGGACGGCAATTGCACCGCCAACCAAACCCGATATGACAAAGGGTTTGATCAGTCCCGCGATAATCGACGATACCTGTTCCCCCAAACATTTTCGTACTCCGATTTCTTTTGTTTTCTGTTCGGTTAAAAACATGACAACCCCAAGGAGGCCCAGGCACAAAACGATCATTGCAAAGGCGGAAAACACCCCGACAATTCTTTTCAGGCTGGCTTCAGATTTAAGCAGCTTTGCAAACTGATCGTCGATAAATCCGTAATGAAAGGGAAAGCCGGGTTCAACCGTTTCACAGATTCTCTGAATGAAGCTGATTGTTTTGTTGACCTGGCCGGTATTTATCCTGACGATCAGGTATCTTGCCGACCCGCCCTCTTCCATCCTGATGGCCATTGGCCGGCAGGGTTCTGAAAGGGAATTGTATTGAATGTCCTCTATGACCCCTGTAATCGGGAGATCTTCACCGTTAGCATTTAGTGTTTTCCCGACAAAACTGCTCCAGCCAATCGCGTTGGCAAATGCCTTATTGATTACTACACCCCGCCGGTCACTGCTGAAGTAGTTTCCTTCAATAAGCTTTGCTCCTAAGGTTTTTACCATGTCTTCATCGGTACTCCAGTTGGTCACCAGGGGTTTGAAATTTACGTCTCTCCCTTCCCAGTTCCAACCTTCGCCATTGTTCCCGATCAACGTTGGCAGGTGGGATGTTACGGTCGTTGAAAGTACACCAGGCGAACGGCCGATTTCTTCTTTCAGCGCCTTCACTTTTTCCTTGAGGTTTCCCTCCAAATTGACGTACAGCAATTGTTCTTTATTATATCCGATATCCATTTTCTGGAGATGGATCGTTTGTTTGCTGATTATCAGCATGGAGGTGAGCAGGATAATCGAAACCACAAATATGCTGACTACAAGTGAATTGCGAAGGCTTCCCTTGTTTTTTACCGAATTGAAATTCAATTTTAATGTTTCGTTTACAGAAAATGATGAAAGAAAAAAGGCCGGGTAACTTCCTGCAAGGAATACGGTTATAAGAAAAACCAGGATCAATGCCCCGATTGCTGCAGGCGAGAAGAGCGCCGTAAGTTCGATCTTTTTTTCAACCACATTGCTAAACAGAGGTAGTCCAACTAAAGCGATTATAAAGGCCGATACAAATGCAAGCAAGCAAAGAACAGCCACTTCTAAATAAATTAGCCTGACAAGATTACCCCTTGTGGCGCCGATTGATTTTCTAAGCCCGGTTTCTTTAGCTTGTCTGCCCGAACGAGCCGTGATCAGGTTAATAAAGTTCAATGTTGCTGCAATCAGAACAAGTATCCCAATCAAACTAAATATTTTTATGTTACGAATATGTTTCTGCTCGTATAAATACTCGTCTTTGAATTTGTATGCTCTCAGGTAGTTGGTCGATTCGGGTCTCTCCTTCTGAATTCGGCGGGTTATTGTTGAAGCGACTTTGTTGAACCCGCCGGGTGATTTTAACAGCCCGAAAGTCTTGAACCCGTTGTTGTACCACGTCGACAAGTAATTATCTCTTCCATAAGCTGATGCAAGGTTGTTGATGGGAATGATCGCATCGAATTGGATAGACGAATTGTTCGGAATATCTTGCGTTACACCTACCACAGTCAAATCTTTTTCGTTGTTGAAACGAACGACTTTACCAACAGGGTCTGCATTTCCAAAGATGCCTGCTGCCATTGTTTGTGTGAACACAATTTGATTGGGGTCATTGGGTTCGCCTTTGCTTCCGTACACAAATGGAAACGGGAAAATATCGAAAAATGAAGGATCGGCATAGCCCGTTTTAAGTTTATGCTTTTTTCCGTCGTAAACAATAAGATATTCAAAATATTCGGCAGGCAGGTAACGGCACGAATTCTCCACTTCGGGATACTCTTCTTTAAGCGCCGGCGCTACCGCCGGAGGACAGCCTCCGAAGTCCACTTTTTTGATCCCCCCTTCAAGGTATGCGTGTATTACGAAAATGCGGTCGGCGTTTTCGTAGAACCGGTTATAACTCACTTCATCGTTCACCCAAAAAAAGATGTACATCACGCATACCAGACCGGTAACCAGACCCGCAATCCCCAAAAGGGTAGCAGTTGTACTCTTTTTAAGTTTTCTGAATATTAATAAAATTGTTTTCATAAATACGCGCTCAAAAAAGGATCCGTCATTCTTATTGAAATTGTTAAATAGATCTTATGTTTCTTTCATTTTCCATACCAAAAAGAGAAATAATTGTATTCGAAATAGTTATGTCCAGTTCGTATTAGCAGAAGGTGTCTAATTCTTTAACATGTCTGTCAAAGAATTGAGCACAGCATCATTTCTTGTGAGCCCATTAACAGTTAAGAAAACACCGCAGCGATGCTTTATTCTAAAAATAAATTTGCGTAACCGAATAGTTACATATATATTTGTAACCGAATAGTTACATAAATTGATTAAAAAATGAGACGAGATGTATTTCAGGCAATAGCTGATCCTACCAGAAGAGAAATCATAAGCGTACTGGCGCGAGGATCTTTGAATTTGAATGCCGTCGCCGGAAAGTTCGACATTAGCCGGCCTGCCATTTCAAAACATATAAAAATATTAACTGAATGCGG
>JBDKTZ010000548.1:0-30997 GCA_039679975.1 Prolixibacteraceae bacterium | reverse complement strand
TGAGCGGCTGCTTCTGTATTTTTATCCAGATCGTCTATAAAAAGCGTTTCTCCGGAATTCAGCCCCGCATCGTTCAGTACAACCTGAAACGACCTTAGATCGGGTTTCCGCAATTGAATGTCGCTGGAATAATAATCCTTTACAAACAATTGAGGTAACGGGAATCGAAACTCTTTCAGGAACAGCTCATGAAAATGCCGGATGTGAATGCTGTTGGTATTTGAAAACAGGTATAAACGGTATTGCGAAGCCAGCTTTTGCAGTAAACTAATCTTTTCCGGAGGAAAACCGATCAGCATGGCGCACCAGGCCTGATCAATCTGTTCATCCGATACCGGTCCGGGGAGTAATGCACGAACTCCGTCGCGGAATTGCTGTTCATCTATCAGTCCCTGTTCCATCTTCAGGAAAATCTCATGGTCATAACTCCAGCCGCCCGGTTTGATGAGATCGTCCATTCCCAATTCGCGAAATGCAACAATGGAACGTCTCGGATCAATATCCAGCAACACTCCTCCCAAATCGAATATGATGTTTTTTACTCCTGAAGGAACCATTTTCTATCATTTTATTTCAGAGGGCAAAGGTAAAAATTATTCAAAGACACCATGAAGATGCAAGCCAGGGCACAAAGTAAAAAAAGCGTAAATTGTAAACAGGGACCCGGGGAGATTAAAAAAAATTGTAAAATTGTAAAGCTGAAAGCTGCTACAAAAATTATAAAATCTGACATAAACTTATACAGATGAAGATCGGACTGATTGGTGCCATAAAGGAGGAAGTTCTTATGCTAAAAGATGAAATCCGTGATCTCAGGGCAGATCGGGCAGGCTCGAGAGAGTTTTACAGCGGATTCATCGAAGGACACGAAGTCGTGATATGCACCTCAGGTTGGGGAAAAGTTGCTGCTGCTTCAACCGCAACCAGCCTGATCAACCTTTTTCAGGTAGATCATCTGTTGTTTATTGGACTGGCCGGTTCAATGAAAGATCATCTGAAAATTGGCGATATCATTGTGGCTGATAAACTCATTCAGCATGATGTGTTTTTATCACGTCTGGTTGAATCTCATGTGGAACTTCCGTCGAGGAAAACGTTTGAATTTAATGTTTCCCCGGCAGCCTGGCGGAGAGCATTCGCGGCTGCAAGTCAATTTGCAAAGAATATAGATGAAGGCGGTTATCCGGCGATCCCGGATGTTTACCATCCCTGTATTTATACAGGCGCTATTGCTACAGGCGACCAGTTTGTGGCTACATCGGAAGAAAAAAGCCTGATCGGTCAACGATTTCCTGAGGTTCTGTGCGTGGAAATGGAAGGAGCTGCGGTTGCGCAGGTGGCTGCCGACTACGGGATTTCCTGCTCCGTAGTCAGGATCATTTCTGACCAGGCTGACGAATATGCGCATGAAAATTTTACTGCGTTTTTGTTCAGTAATATCAGTCGTATTTCTGTTGAAATTGCCAAATTAATGTTTGTTTCTATCTAAGGTCCTGTCGTTTATCAAATTGAGATCACTGCGTCTCAAAATGGTTGCGCGACATGAAAGCCAAGTGTTAACGTGAAGTTTGAACTGTCGTATTCCGTGCTTGGTCCCTCTTCATAATATTAAGATAATATAGGTTTGATTTTTTTGGCACAAAACTTGATAACAGGTTTGTACTGTCTCAAAGCCATGAAACAAGTTCATATTTTAGCTTAGAGTTTTTTCATAATAAAGAGAGAGAAGGTATAGGCAGCTGTTTGGTTTCGGCTGCCTTTTTTTTGGTTTTTTGGTATGCCTTTCGGGTGTACGATATTAATTTTTTAGTCCGCTTCGTTCCAGCAAGGCGTCAACGGTTGGATCCTGTCCTCTGAACCGCTTATAAAGGATCATAGGATGTTCACTGCCTCCTTTTTCAAGGATGTTACTCTGGAACGAACCCGCTGTTTCCTGGTCAAAGATCCCGTTTTTTTTGAACAGTGAAAAGGCATCGGCATCGAGCACTTCCGCCCATTTATAGCTATAGTAGCCGGCATCGTATCCTCCGGCAAAGATGTGGGAGAATGATGTGCTCTGCAAAACCCCTTCTATCGGTTCAAACAGCTCTGTGGGAGCAAAGGCCTTCTGTTCAAATGCGGCTATATCGCCCGATATTGGTTCATTCAAAGAATAATAAGCCAGATCAAGCATACCAAAACTAAGCTGGCGCTCTGAGAGGTATCCTGCCTGAAAGTTCTTCGCCGCTACGATTTTTTTGATCAGTTCTTCGGAGATTTTCTCTCCCGTTTGGAAATGCACGGCAAAGCGATCCAGCCATTCCTTTTCATATGCCCAGTTTTCGTGGATCTGAGAGGGAAGTTCCACAAAATCCCAATACACATTTGTTCCGGAGGTTTCACTGTACAAACATTGGCTGAGCATGCCATGAAGAGCGTGACCAAATTCGTGCAAAAAGGTAGTTACCTCATCGAACGTGAGTAATGAAGGCCTTGTCTCGGTAGGTTTTGTGAAATTAGTGACAATGCTGATATGCGGACGAATAGTATTGCCGTTTTCCATATACTGGTCCCGGTAATCAGTCATCCAGGCGCCCGAACGTTTTCCTTTTCGCGGAAAGAAGTCCAGGTAAAGAACGGCCACGAGTTCGCCTTGCTGATCGAATACTTCACAGGCCTTTACATCAGGATGATAAACTTCAATATTGTCGTTCTGTTTCAGTTGTAAGCCATAGAGTGTCCGGGCCAGGTCAAATACGCCATCGATCACGTTTTCAAGCCTGAAGTAAGGCTTTGTTTCCTCTTCATTAAATCCGTAGCGATCGTTTTTCAACTTTTCGGAATAATAAGGCCAGTCCCAGCGTCGGAGTTTTTCTTTAAATCCTTTTTCAGCGGCAAATTGCTGTACTTCGGCAAATTCTTTTTCAGCGAACGGACGCGAGGCCTGGTGTAGTTCGTGCAGGAATTTTTCTACCTGCCAGATACTTCCCGCCATGCGTCGTTCGAGTTTGAATGCCGCGTGCGATGGGTATCCAAGAAGCCTGGCTTTTTCCAGGCTGAGTGCAGTAATTTGCCGGATCAGTTCCTTATTGTCATATTCATTTCCCTTGTTTCCTTTAGTACCGAATGCCCTGAACATCTTTTCACGTAATTCCCGGTTATCGGCATATTTCATAAAAGGAACATAACTGGGTTGCTGAAGGGTGAATATCCATCCTTCCCGGTTCTTTTCCTTTGCCGTGAGCGCAGCAGCTTCACGCACGAATTCGGGAAGGCCCGACAGATCTTCTTCATTTGTTAAATGTAATTCAAAAGCATTGGTCTCGGCCAGTGCATTCTGCTGAAACTGAAGACCGACCTTGCTTAATGTTGCCGTTATGGCCCGGTAGCGTTCTTTCCCTTTACTATCCAGGTTAGCGCCGTTCCTGATAAAACCCTGGTACGTATTATCGAGTAGTGTTTGTTGTTCCGGTATAAGATTCAGTTGATCTTTCTGTTCATATACTCTTTTTACCCGTTCAAACAGTTGTTCATTCAGTGAAATATCATTCGCAAACCCGGCCAGCATGGGGGCTACGTTTTGAGCGATCTGTTGAATTTCATCATTGGTTTCAGCCGAATTGAGGTTGAAAAAGATCTTCCTGATCACACTTAAACGTCTGCCGCTGCGTTCCAGCGCTTCGATCGTATTTCCAAAATCCGGGGCATCGGGGCAATCCGAAATCACCTGAATTTCGGATTTGGCTTCGCGAATAGCTTCTTCAAAAGCCGGCATGAAATGTTCCGTCTTTATTTTTGAAAACGGCGCTGTTTCGTGAAGGGTGTTAAAAGGCAGCAATAATGGATTATTGATATCGGTTGCCAGTACATTCATTGTTTCCATAATCGGCAAAATGATCATTATTTTTCGGAGGCCCATCTATTTTTTTGTTTTCTTTTTCTCAACCGACCAGCCGAATTTTCCAATCGGATCGCCGGTTTTAAAATAATGGCCGTGAATATAACAGAGCGGATTGGCCTTCTTCAGGCTAAAAGCCCCGGTGACCGGATCTATATACTCGTCGTCGGCTATGACATTGACCACTTCTGAGATAAACATGTGATGGGAGCCAAGGTTCAACACCTCTTTGACTTTACATTCAATACTCACAGGCGCTTCCAGTACGATCGGTGCCTTAACGATGCCGGCCGGGGCAGGTGTAAGTGCCATCTCCTTCCATTTGTTGATGTTTTTCCCTGATTTCACTCCGCACCAGTCGGTGGCGCGGGCAAGTTTTTCGGTTGTCAGATTGATCACGTACTCGCCGGTGCGTTTAATGATTTCATAGGAATGGCGAGAAGGGCGAACCGAAATGTAGCACATGGGAGGATCGCTGCAGATGGTCCCGGTCCAGCTAATTGTAAGCAGATTATACTCATCGGGCGTTTCCCCGCAACTCACCAATACTGCCGGTAACGGATAGATCATGGTGCCAGGCTTCCAGTTTATTTTGCTCATAGTTTAGATGTAAATATTAGACACAAGACACAAGATTTTTTTTTAACCACAGGTTTTGGATGATTAGCCCGATACCTGCACATCAATACCGGCCTCACGAACATGGGTTGCAATCCCGTTAAGTTCCTTTAAAGGTACCTTAACAAGTCCTTCCGTCGGAGTATCACGGGCAATGGTATAGATCATGACCTGCCGGGGACCGATCTTTTTTATCGCGGCCATCCAGGCAATCAGTTCTTTTTCTGTGGTATTATCGACCGGCAGACCTTTATGTGTTCCCCGAATGAACATTGTCTGAATGATTGCCTTCTGCCCAAAACGCGCCAGTTGACCGATCACCTGATCCAGACGAAAATTTCCCAACGGACAATCCAACAGTTCGACCGTGTCCCGGATGGCTGAGTCGAGTTTTAAAATAGCATCATCTACTTTCAGCAAAGCCTGAAATACTGCTTCACGATTGATCATGGTAGAATTTGTAAGCACGGCGATTTTACATGCAGGTACAAGTTTATTTCTCAGCATGACCGTATCATCGATAATCCCTGCGAACTCAGGATGAAGCGTGGGTTCTCCGTTACCGGCAAAAGTGATGACATCGGGAAGTTTTCCTGCATTTTTCATCGAATGCAACTGTTCTTCCAGTTTCTGAGCCACTGTTAACCGGGAGGGCAATTCTGCTTTCTTTTCCCGTTTGCGCGGGGTCCAGCCACATTCGCAATAGATACAATTGAATGAACAGACCTTACTGTTCACCGGCAACAGGTTGATTCCCAGCGAAACACCAAGCCTGCGGCTTTTTACGGGTCCGAAAATGATCTTGTCAAAAAGGAAAGTTGCCATTTTTAAAACTTTCCGCAAAAATAATGATTATATCAGTCTTTTGACCCTGCTGTCCTTTGAAAGCCTCAGATTGCGGTAATCCATCCGGTCAATAAGCAGGATGCCTGGACGCTTTCCGGGATCCAGCGTCCCTAGCTTGGCCTGCTTTCCCAATGCTGTCGCAGGGTCGAGGATAAACATGCGGAAAAGCTCTTCCAGGTCGATCTCGGTGTCTGAAAGCTGAATGGATTTTATCCATTCGAGCATTCCTCTGTCACCTGTTCTGTCAGCAGGCAGCGTTGCTTTGTATTTCAGAAGCTTTGGGAAACATTCAAACAGCTCGTTTTCCGAATATTCGTGGAATAAGTCAATAAATCCCGGACAAATGATCCCGTTGTGAAATTCCATATGGGCCAGCTCCCGTAATTCGCCTTCAGGGCTGATCAGGTTGACGATAGTACCGTCGTGTTCTACTTCGATTATTCCTTTTGCGATCGGAGCGCCGCTGACCGGGAAAATAAAATGGGCCGCCAATCTAGTTATCATTTTTTTTGACTTTGACTTCCTCCTGTTTGGTCATTTCTTCTTGCTCCATATTCATACGTTCAATGACTTTGGCGTAAATACCTTCGTACACTTTTGGATAAGCCGAATAATAAAGGATCGAATTTGTGAGCACTGAGTCTTTAATGTGATATTTGTTCAAAACAGATTGATAGATATCTTTTGCATCCAGTTTAAGGCTGTCAGGATCATTATACCTGAATCGTTCAAACAGCGCCTGGCTTAGGTGCAGGTCGTACAGAATATCGGCCATCTTTTTTTCACTGATCAAATGTTCGGGTTTTGGGATACCTTTCTCTTTACAGGAAACAACGGCTGTCAGCAGTAAAGCTGAAAGAAACAAAACAGATATATTTTTGTGTATGCTCATGACGGCAAAGTTAAAAAACATAGGCACAAGTATCAACACACAGGATCAAAACTGAATGCAAAGACAGGTGATAAATTGAAGATTTTCGCTTTTATCAGAACTAATCTTCTTCTTAATGTTTCCTGAATAATTTTTTAAAAAACTCATCAACCCGTGAAACCGGTTCAACCGGGATATGAAATTTTTTCAGGGGAAGTGATTTTCCATATTCAGGAATGAAAATTTTATTCATTCCCAGTTTTTCAGCCTCGATGATACGTTGCTCCAGCCGGTTCACTGTCCTGATCTCGCCCGACAGACCAACTTCGCCTGTGAAGCAGATGGTTTTATCAAAAGGCATGTCAAAGTTCGAAGAAAGAATAGCCGAGATCACAGCCAGATCGATGGCAGGGTCGTCCACTTTTATCCCGCCGGCAATATTGAGGAAAACATCTTTTGCGGCAAGTTTAAATCCTGCCCTTTTTTCGAGAACTGCCAGCAGCATATTCAACCGCCGCAGGTCAAAGCCGGTAGAAGACCGTTGAGGAGTTCCGTAAGCTGCTGTGCTGACCAGCGACTGGATTTCAATGAGCAGAGGGCGGTTTCCTTCGATCGCACAGGCGATAGCGGTCCCGCTTAGCCCTTTATCGTCCAGATTAATTAAAAGCTCGGACGGATTGCTCACTTCACGCATGCCTGAACTGACCATTTCAAAAATGCCTAATTCGGAAGTGGAGCCAAAACGGTTTTTTACTGACCGCAGGATCCGGTACATGTATTGGTTTTCCCCTTCAAACTGCAAAACGGTGTCGACCATATGTTCCAGCACTTTAGGACCTGCCAGGCTGCCGTCTTTGGTGATGTGCCCGATGAGGACGACCGGAATTTTGCGGCTCTTGGCAAATTTGAGAATACCGTTCGTACTTTCACGGATCTGACTCACTGTGCCTGGTGAAGATTCTATGTAGGAAGTTGAAATGGTCTGAATGGAATCAATAACCAGCAATGCAGGCTCCATGTTTTCGCAGTGGGTGAGTATGTTTTCCAGCGATGTCTCGCATAAGAAGTAGCAGTTTTCATTATTCCGGTTGAGTCTGTTTGCCCGGATCTTAATTTGCTGAATACTTTCCTCTCCGGAGACATAAAGAATTTTACGATCGGTCAGGTCCAGCGCCAGTTGCAAGACCAGGGTCGATTTTCCGATCCCCGGTTCACCGCCAATCAAAACCAAAGAACCCGGAACGAGCCCTCCTCCCAAAACCCGGTTCAATTCGGCATTCCGGGTATCAATTCGTTGAATCTGACCTGCTGTGACATCTGAAAGCTTGAGTGGTTGTTCTCCACTGGATGTTCTTGAAGACATAGGGCTTGTCACGTCTTTAACCTGGACTTCTTCTGTATAGGTATTCCATTCTCCGCAGGCGGTGCATCGCCCGATCCATTTCGGGGAGGTCGCACCGCAACTCTGACACACAAAAATGGTTTTAACTTTTGACATGGAAGTTTAGAGTTGCAGGTTTCAGATTGACAAGGTGCCAAGGTTACAAGATATCAAGGTTCCGGTTTCCCGCCTTCTGTCTCCTGCCTCTGGCTTTATTATACGATCCTGTTCGTTTCAATGTCAGGAAAGATCAGACTTGGCTTGAAGGTTTTGGCTTCTTCAAAATCCATTAAGGCATACGAAATAATAATGACCACATCTCCAACAGCCACTTTCCGGGCCGCAGGACCGTTCAGGCAAATCACCCCTGAACCTCTTCGTCCTTTGATCACATAAGTCTCGAGGCGTTCTCCGTTATTAATATTGACCACCTGTACCTTTTCATTTTCAATCAGGTTGGCAGCATCCATTAAATCTTCATCAATGGTGATGCTTCCCACATATTGAAGGTTTGCCTCAGTAACGGTGACCTTGTGTATTTTGGATTTACAAACTTCAATAAACATGTTTTCTTTAATTTAGTTGAAAACCACATTATCAATCAAGCGGACATCCCCACAAAAAACAGCAATACAACCTACTTTGTTTAGCGGTTGATCCCAGCGTTCTATGCTCTGAAGTTTTTCATCATCAACAATTTCAAAATACTCCGTTTTCAAGTAAGGATTGGTGTCAATTTGCTCAACGACCCAATCCTTTAACTCTTTTACGTCCATTTGAGCAGCTTTGTTTCCTGCTTCAGTTAAAGTCCGGTATATATGAGCAGCATTTGTCCTTTGTTCAGGAGTCAGACGTTCATTCCGTGAACTCAGAGCCAGACCGCCGGCTTCACGAACAATCGGACAGGACACAATCTCGACCTGCAAATTTAGCGCTTTTATCATTGCTTTCACAATCACAATTTGCTGGAAGTCCTTTAAGCCAAAAAATGCCTTGTCCGGTTCGACCATCTCAAAAAGTCTGCTTACAACCTGAGCTACGCCGTTAAAGTGTCCGGGGCGGAATTTCCCTTCCATGACCTGTTCAGGATGTCCGAAATTAAATTGCCGGGTATCGGGCTCGGGGTAAATGGTTTCTACTTCAGGGGCAAAAACAAGCCGGCACGGCGTAGGGTCCAAAAGGGCCAGATCGCGTTCCAAATTCCGCGGATACCTGATCAGATCACGGGGATCATTAAACTGTGTAGGATTAACAAATATGCTTGCAACCACAAACTCTGTCTGCTTTCCTGCCTGCTCAATCAGTGAAAGATGTCCCGCGTGAAGCGCACCCATGGTAGGAACGAAACCAACCCTTTTCCCTTCACTTTTTGCAGCACGAATCAGTGCTTTAAGTTCGTTTATTTCCTTTACAACCAGCATCTCGCATTAAATTTTGGGTGCAAAAGTAAATAAATAAATTAAAACGGAACAGCAAGATGCTTTTTAAGTTTCAAAAGCGCACGAGCCGCCGGAATTGAATATTCACTATTATTTATTAATTTTGCATATTAAATTTATGCATGTGTTTTCATGGAAAAGAAAAGAGTCTTATTCATCTCTCAAGAAATCACACCTTATCTCCCCGAATCAGAGATGTCAGTGATATCCAGGTTTTTACCGCAGGGGGTTCAAGAGAAAGGAAGGGAAATTAGGACTTTTATGCCCAGGTATGGAAGTGTTAATGAACGGCGGAATCAATTACATGAGGTGATCCGTTTATCAGGAATGAACCTCGTTATCAATGATGCAGATCACCCTTTGATCATTAAGGTTGCTTCAATTCAGGCAGCCCGGATGCAGGTCTATTTTATTGATAATGAAGATTATTTTCAGCGGAAAAGTGTTTTGAAAGATAATAAGGGAAAAGAATTTGAAGACAATGATGAGCGTGCTGTATTTTTTGCACGGGGAGTCCTGGAAACGGTTATTAAACTCAGATGGGCACCTGATCTGATTCATTGTCACGGTTGGCTGACCTCGCTTGTGCCCTTTTATATCAAAACAGCCTATCATGATGATCCTTTGTTTGTAAACTCCAAAGTGGTCTGTTCGATCTATAACGAAAATTTTAAACGACCGCTAAGTCCGAAGGTAAAAAGGAATGTGCTGATTGACGGGGTTTCGGAAAATCAGATGGAGTTGCTGAGTGATCCCACCTATGAAAATATGATCAAGCTTGCGATTGCACATTCTGACGCCGTTATTCAGGGTAGCGAGCGGATCTCGCCCGAACTGTCCGGTTTTATCCATTCAAATGATAAGCTTTTCCTGGAATACCAGGCGCACGAACAATACATTGATGCCTATAACGAGTTTTATGAAAAGATTTTTTAGCAACTCCTGTCTCTTTCTGTAAAGAAGAAGATCTTATTTGTTATTTTTGCTATTCCGGTAAAAGCGTAATCGCCATTGGTTTTCAAAACTGATTTTTCATACCGGATCAGAGTAATTTACCGGCATTTCATGATAAGATCCAAATTATAAACATATCCAAAATTCATTATATGTGTGGAATAGTTGGTTACATTGGAGATAAAAATGCGTATCCTATATTGATCAAAGGACTTCAGAGACTGGAATACAGAGGATATGACTCTGCAGGTATTGCCATATATAATACGTCATTGAAAACCTACCGGAAAAAAGGGAAGGTCAGTGAGTTGGAAGCATTTGTTGCTGACAAAGATATTGAGGGACATGTAGGGATTGGACATACCCGCTGGGCGACTCACGGAGAACCCAATGATATCAATGCTCACCCGCATACATCAATGAACGGTCATTTTGTTGTGGTTCATAATGGGATTATTGAGAATTACGACGAACTGAAGAAAGACTTAATCGCCAAAGGTTTTGTTTTCCGCTCGGAAACGGACACAGAGGTTTTGGTTAACCTGATTGAATATTTTTATAACCAGGAAGAAGTTGACAGTGCTGAGCTGGCTGTCCGACTGGCTTTGTCAAAAGTGGTGGGCGCATATGGGATCGCTGTACTTTGTTGTAATGAAAAGCACCGGATCATCGCGGCCCGGATGGGTAGTCCTCTGGTAATCGGAATTGGGCAGGGTGAATATTTTATCGCTTCCGATGCCAGCCCCATTGTCGAATACACCGACAGCATGATTTACTTAAATGACGGGAATGTAGCCATTATTGAAAAAAACAGCCTGACCCTGAAAACAATTGACAACGATCCGGCCAATTTTAAGATCACCAGGGTAGACTTGCGTATTGGTGATCTTGAAAAGGGTGATTTTGATCATTTTATGCTGAAAGAAATCTTTGAGCAACCCAAGACCATCCATGATACATACCGGGGAAGGATAAAAGCCGATCAGCATGATATCGTGTTGGGCGGGCTGCTGGACGTTTTTTCGAAAATAGTCCAGGCTAACCGTATCATCATTATCGGATGCGGAACGTCCTGGCATGCTGCGCTGGTCGGTGAGTACCTTATAGAGGAATATGCCCGTGTTCCGGTCGAAGTTGAACTGGCTTCTGAATTCCGTTACCGTAAACCGATTATCAATCCCGGTGATGTTGTTATTGCCGTGAGCCAAAGCGGCGAAACGGCCGATACATTGGCTGCTTTGAAGATGGCTAAAGCAAAGGGCGCATTAATTCTCGGTATCTGTAATGTGGTAGGGTCAAGCGTGGCCAGGGAAACCGATGCCGGTGTTTATACCCATGCCGGTACGGAAATCGGCGTGGCTTCAACAAAAGCTTTTACAGCTCAGGTGACGGTTTTGACGCTCTTCGCTTTTAAACTGGCAAAGGAAAGAGGTCAGATTGATCAAACTCTTTATGAATTGCTGATCAGAGAAATGCTGGCTATACCTGAAAAGGTTCAGACAATTTTAATGGCACATCCGAATGTCAGTGCTGTTGCGGAAAAATATAAAGACGCTGCCGATGCTCTTTATCTTGGAAGGGGTTATTTATACCCCGTTGCACTCGAAGGCGCACTGAAACTGAAGGAAATTTCATATATTCATGCCGAAGGCTATGCCGCAGGTGAAATGAAACATGGACCCATCGCATTGGTCGATGATAATCTGCCTGTTGTGGTCGTCTCGGCCAAAGACAGTTACTACGAAAAAGTAATCAGTAATATTCAGGAAGTGAAAGCCCGGAAAGGAAATATTATAGCGGTAGTTACCGAAGATGATAATGGCTTGCGGAACATGGCCGACGACCTGTTCCTGATCCCGGAATGCCATCCTGCGGTGGCTGCGTTACTGACAGTGGTTCCTTTACAACTTTTTGCGTATTACATCGCTGTACTGCGTGGGTGCGATGTCGACCAGCCCCGCAATCTGGCCAAGTCGGTCACCGTGGAATAAATGTCTTGATAGTCGCATCGATATGTTATCTTTGTCCGATTATTTGCTGATGGAATGAAGAAATTATTGGTTATATTGGTTTTTTCCTATATCACTTACGTTGTTTTCACTACTTCATGTGCAAACCCCGGAATGCCGACAGGTGGTGACAAAGACACTATTCCTCCCGTGGTCCTGAAAACGGTCCCTGATTTAAATATGACGAACTATAAGGGGAATTCGGTCAGCTTTACTTTCAATGAGTTTGTTATTTCTGATGAAGTCGGTACCACATTACTGGTTTCACCTCCGGTAGCGAAAAAGCCTGTGGTCCGGACCAAATCAAAGACACTCACCATTGAGCTGGGAGACAGCCTAAGGCAGAATGTGACATATACGCTTGACTTTGGAGATGCCATTGCAGACAACAATGAAAAAAATCCGCTGGAAGATTTTCGTTTCGCTTTCAGTACAGGTCCGCAGTTCGATAGCTTGATGGTTGGGGGTTACGTGCTTGATGCAGGAAATATGGAGCCTGTCGCGGAAGCCATGGTCCTGTTATATGACGAAGCTGACAGCGTATCGTCATTTCGAAAAAAAATACCCAAATATATTGCGCGTACAGATGATGAAGGTTTTTATACCTTCACGAATCTGTCTGGCGGAAAATACCACTTGTTTGCTCTGGAAGATGCTGACGGCAGTTTATCTTATAATCAAACAGGTGAAAGGATTGCCTTTTTTGATTCATTGGTAACCCCACTGTATCCTGAGATTTTAGGAACAGTGAATATCGATAGTATGAGGCTCGCTGAAATTGCCGATTCCCTGAAAACAGAAGTTGACAGCTTGCAGGCAGGGCAAAAGTCACTTTCGAAAAAAGTGAAGCCGGACAATCCTGCTTCTCATGAAATGATCGTACCGGCAGGGTTGGACGTCGACTCTATCAGTCCCGGCAGACAAGCGCAAAAGACAACTATGGTTCCGCATTACCTTTTAATGTTTAAGGAAATCACGTTTGATAATTTTCTGGATAATTATACCCGTGATCAAAAGAATCAGGTCAAATTGTACTTTTCGAATAGTGTCACAGATTCCTTTCGTGTAAATTTATTATCTCCGCAACCGGTAAGGACCGATTGGTCATACATGGAATTCAGTCATCACCGCGATTCAGTTTCCTTATGGATCAATGATACTGTCGTTAGTCAGACTGATACGCTTAAACTTCAGGTAAAATACGAGACCCTCGATACGCTTTCGCAAAGAACGATAGTCTCCGATACCCTGAATCTGATTTATTCAGAACCTGTTAAAAAAGAAAGAAAGAGAAAAGACAAGGATGAGGCTCCTGTTAATACAAATTTTTTACTTCAGGTAAATGCCAAAGATGGTTTCGATTCATATGCGCCGCTTGTGATACAATCGCCTGTCCCCATCGATGTCTTTGATTATTCAAAAATCCATGTTTATCAGAAAATCGATACCGTTGAGCAAGCATTGTCTGTTAAAGTGGAGCAGGATAGTATTCTGAGGAGAAAATTTTTGATTCATCACCCCTGGGAATTCGAAGGATCATACAGATTGGAAATAGACTCGGCGGCAGCCAGGGCTTTTACCGGGGAAGTTTCTGCTCCCGTGGACCAAAGTTTCAAAGTACAGAAGGAAGATTTCTACGGCATAATTGTTGCGGATATTAAGCAAACACCGGGGAATTGTATCGTTCAGCTGCTGAAAAACTCAGAAAATGAAGAGGTATTGAAAGAAGCATTTATAAATAAGGACGGGAAGGTGGAGTTCTCGTTTGTCAAGCCCGAGAAATATAAATTGAGACTGATCGTTGACCGAAATCAGGATGGCCGATGGAATACAGGCGAGTTTGATGAATGGAAACAACCCGAAAGGGTAGTTTATTTTTCAAAAATCCTGAAGGTCAAATCTAACTTTAAGGAGGTTGAATCATGGGTATTGCCGGCGGACCTTCATACCAAAAAAGTGATTGATGAAGAACAGGATGCTAAAGATAAAAAGGACAAAACGGGAAAGAAAGGACAGAAACAGAAGAAATCTCCTCGAAAGAATAACTTCTAAACAAGCAGGATTTTTTTTTGCAGCGTTCCTTCTTCTTCATTCTTTTCAGGGATTGGCACAAAAAGAGAATTATCCCTTTGTGCCAGGAGAGACAGCCTTATATGGAGCCTATTTTAACTGGCACTTTATTTGGATCAACGCCGGCGATGTGTTGTTTAAAAGTGACACGATCAGCTATAAACAACAGAAAGCCTGGCATCTCAAAGCAATAGGAAAGACTTTTAAAGCGTATGACATGCTTTATACCGTGAGGGATACCTTCGAATCGATTCTCACCTATCCTGGTTTTGATCCACTTTGGTTCAGGAGGGCGGTTAATCACGGACATGGTCACTCTCTGCATCAGTACACTTTTTCCCAAAAGGAAGGGAAAATTACTTCTCATATTCAATATGACGATGAAAAGCCGGTTACCGGTAAGATGGACTGGTCAAAAGGAGTTTATGACTTACTGAGCAGCGCATACTACTTTCGGGGGTATGAATTTGAAAAGATGAAAAGAGGTCAGAAAGTTAATTTCAGAATGGTGGTTGATAATACGTCAGAAGAATTGTACTTTCGTTATCTGGGTACAGAGAAAGTAAAGACGCGAAGTAACAGAGAATTTTTGTGTCATAAAGTATCGGTTTGGTTGCTTGAAGGGGATTTTTTCCCGGAAGGCGAGTACATGAAGGTTTGGTTTACGGCCGATAAGAACCGTTTGCCGGTAATGGTCGAAACAAAAATTCTGGTGGGTTCTGTAAAGGCAATACTTTTGAACGAACAAAAATTAAAATATCCGCTAACATCAGAAATAGAATAATTATGGCAAGTATCAGACAATTAAAAAAGGATGTGGATGACCTGATTTCACAGGTCGTTATCGATTGTTTTCGATATAACAGAATTACAGAACGCGCCCACGAAGAGGCAACCCATCAAATTATCGATGAGGTTCTTGTTTTGGGCGGCGAGCTCCTGAAGCGTGTGAACCGGCGGACAGAGTCGGGGGAGCCCAAAGTCGTGAGAAATTATTACCGGGCAATTATTCGTGACTTACTGGCAGGCTGTGACAAGGCTTACGATAAGCTACGGCAGCTGTCGGAGAAGGAAAGCTGATTTTTTGACCGGCTTTAAAATAATGCTATTTTTGTGGATATTAATTTACCATAAATAATTCTGGAATATGTCTGACACGGAAGATGTTGAAAGGAAGTTTACATCAGGGAAGACCGATAAGGACAGGAGAAACAATCTCATCGTGATCTTTCTTTCTGCGATTTTAGTTATCGTTGTGATCTTGTTTTTTATCCAACGAAGTGAACATTCGAAAATTATATCATCGCTGAACTCCGAAAAGGAATCTCTTCAGGCTGAGCTGAATGAGATGATGCAAAGTTATGATGCGCTTAAAACAGACAATGACACCCTAAACAGTGAATTGTTCGTTGCACGCACCCGTGTGAAGGACCTCATGGTTGAGATCGGGCAACTTAAGAAGGCCAGCTATTCTCAGATTTCAAAGTATCAGGATGAAGTGGGTTCGCTGAGACGAATCATGCGTAATTATATTGTTCAGGTCGACTCCCTGAACCGGAGAAATCAGCAACTGATGGCCGAAAATGCACAGGTCAAGCAGAACTACATGGAAGTGGAGTCTCAGAATAAAACGTTACAGGAAGAGAAAAAACAACTTTCACAACGGGTCGAACGGGCATCACAGCTTGAGGCATCGGGACTTGCAGTGACCGCGGTTAACAAAAAAGGGAGCTCGATCAGCAACCGGGAGAAGGCTGAAAAACTAGTGATCAATTTTACTTTGAGTAAAAATGTGACGGCAAAACGTGGAAATAAGAACATTTTTGTCAGGATCCTCAGACCTGATCAAATCCTGCTGACTAAATCAGCGAAAGATCTTTTCCAGTTTGAGGATTTGAAAATACCGTATTCTGCAATGAGGGAAGTGACTTACGAGGGAAACGAACTTCCGGTGAATATATTTTGGGATAACCAGGGTGAAGAAGCCTTTATGGCTGGGGTATACACCATTGATGTCTTTGCTGATGGAAATAATATCGGAACCACTACTTTTTCATTTAAGAAATAAGCTTGCCGTTCAGGTCGTTGGATAATTTGGAATAATATTTGCGGGATTACACCGTCAATTAAAACGAAGGCTGATTTTATTTCGTATATAATCGTATAATTGAAAAACTAAAGCAAAATGAAAGCAAAAAACCCATTTGTAGTTGGTTTGATTTCTGTTGCACTACTGTTGAGCAGTTGTGCTTCAATGAATAAAACACAAAAAGGAGCGGTGATTGGAGCAGCAGGTGGTGGTGCGGTCGGAGCCGTTATTGGAAAAGCTGCCGGCAATACGGCGCTTGGAGCGGTTTTAGGAGCAGCTGTTGGTGGCACTGCCGGGACGATTATCGGACGTAAGATGGATAAGCAGGCTCAGCAAATTGAGAATACCGTTCCTGACGCCAAGGTGGAACGTGTTGGCGAGGGGATCAGTGTTGAATTTGACAGCAGCGTTCTCTTTGCTTTGAATAGTTTTAGCCTGACCTCAGACGCTACAGGTAACCTGAACAAGTTGGTGACTATTTTAAATGAATATCCTGATACGAATATCGAGATCCAGGGGCATACCGATAGTTCCGGTTCAGAGCCGTATAATCAGACACTTTCAGAAAAGAGGGCAGGAGCCGTTTCCACTTATCTGCTTCAGAAAAACATTAATGCCGGCCGGATCTCTACAAAGGGATATGGCGAACTGAGCCCTAAATATGACAATGCTACAGAGGTAGGCAGGGCGCAGAATCGCCGGGTCGAATTTGTCATTACAGCAAACGAGAAAATGATCTCAGACGCTCAGAAAGAAGCGGGACAGAAATAATAGTTGTTTGTTCTTTATAATGAGGGTGCCCGGAAAGAATCACTTTCCGGACACCCTTTTTTATGGTTATTTGTTCAGAATTGCTTCGATCAGTTTCAATTCTTCGTCTGAAAAATTCATTTGCGCAGTTAGCCCGGAGCAGTCTTCCAGTTGTTTTACGGAACTTGCCCCGATAAGTACCGACGTTATCCGCCTGTCTTTCAGCAACCAGGATAAGGCCATTTGCGCCAGGGTCTGGCCCCGGCTCAAGGCTATTTCATTTAATTTTACTACTTTCCCGAGAGTCGGTTCAACCTGGTGCGACTTTAAAAAACCCCAGGCCTTCGATGCTCTTGATCCTTCGGGAATTCCATTCAGATATTTATCGGTGAGCAATCCTTGCGCAAGCGGTGAGAACGGAATGCATCCGATCCCCTCTTCTTCCAAAACATCCAGTAACCCATTCTCGACCCAGCGCTCGAACATGGAATAACGAGGCTGATGGATGAGGCAGGGTGTTTTCAGTTCACGAAGAATACGCGCAGCCTTCCTGGTTAATTCAGCCGGATAATTTGAAATTCCCGCGTAAAGCGCCTTCCCCTGGCGAACTGCCTGGGTCAGCGCCATCATGGTCTCCTCAAGTGGTGTATCCGGGTCTGGACGATGGGAGTAGAAGATATCCACGTAATCAAGCCCCATCCTTTTTAAACTCTGATCGAGGCTGGAAAGCAGATATTTCCTGCTGCCCCATTCCCCATAGGGACCGGGCCACATGAAATATCCTGCCTTTGTAGAAATGATCAGTTCGTCGCGGTATGGGGCAAGGTCCTGCTTTAGTATTTTCCCGAAATTCTCTTCTGCTGAACCTGGAGGTGGTCCGTAATTATTAGCCAGGTCAAAATGGGTAATCCCAAGATCAAACGCACGGAGAACGATTGCCCGGCTGTTTTCAAATATGTCAACTCCTCCGAAGTTATGCCAAAGCCCCAAAGAAAGAACCGGAAGCTTTATGCCTGAACGTCCGCAACGATTATACGGCATTGAATCATAGCGGTTTTCTTTTGCTGAATAGTCCATATTCTTAATTTTAAAGATAGTCACCTTTGAACGTCTTGAACAAATATACGTTTTCAAATCGAAGAAAAGGGCAGTATGAATATGTCAGAATTTCGCGGGGCGTTAATAACTTATCATCGTATTCTGCGTTTCATGTACAAATGGTTATGGGAAAGCATATGGAAGACAAAAACAAACCGGCTCCGATTTATGTTGTTTCCGGAGGTAAGGGATTGGCAGGGAATAATATGGTTCAATCTCTGCTGATCCAGTACCCAAACAATCACGTTCCTGTGATCATCGTGCCTGATGTGCAGGATGAAGAAAAACTGAGGTCTGTCATTCAACAGGCAAGTATGGAGGGAGGTATCATTACCCATACGATGGTAAACCCCGTGCTTCGGGCTCGTTTAATTGAACTGGCCAGGGAATCCCAGGTACGGCAAATCGACTTTATGGGTGAACTTGCCGATTATCTTGACCGCACTCTTGGAATTCCTTCGCTCCAGTCACCCGGGCTTTTCAGGGAAATCAACCAACAGTATTTCGATCGTATTGATGCGATTGAATTTACACTGAGACATGACGACGGACTTAATCCTCACCGGTTGGAAGAAGCGGATATTGTGCTGTGCGGGGTGTCGCGGGCAGGGAAAACTCCCCTGAGCGTCTATCTCGCCTTATATGGATGGAAAGTAGCCAATGTCCCTCTTGTGGCCGGACTGGAGCCTCCTGGCGAATTGTTCCGTATTGATCCGCAGCGGGTATTCGGACTCCAGATAGGTGCCCAGCAGTTAATCATTCACCGGATAAAACGTTTACGGAATACAAAAGATCTTGGAAACCGAGCTTATGTCGACGAAAAGTTAATTCTTGACGACATCCGCCACGCCAACATGATCTTTTCGAGAGGCAGATTCACTGTAATCAATGTGAATCATAAACCTGTCGAATCTTCAGCAAATGAAATTATCAGTTATATGACAACCCGTTTTAATTACAGGGGAAGGCGTTTTCATTTTCCTTACATGGATGTATCGGGAGATTCAGATTCTTATGGCAATGGCAGTAAGAATGAAAATACAGAAGCCGGGGATTTTTCGTAGATAAAAAAATCTTCATGGTCAAATTTGACGAGTAGTTTTACAACATATCTGACGCAGAACGATTCAAGCTGTTTATTTCGGTCAAACTCATTTTTACGATTTTAATTTTTTTAAATTTGTTCGTCCTAAAAGAAAGGCATAATTAATTTTACCTCTGAATTATCAGTCATACGGGAATGGTAATATAAATTATCGCCGGGATCAGGTATTTGTAGACAATTATAAAAATTAAAATATTTATACGTATGAAAAAAGCAGCTATTGGAGTTGACATTGGTGGAACTAACACAGCAATTGGTATTGTAGACCAGGAAGGTCATGTCATGATAAAGAATTCGATCCAGACGCCTTCTCACGGGGATATTAACAAGTATATCGAAGAACTTACCACTGCCATCCGGTCACTTGTTGATTCAGTCAGGTTATTGACCCAGGATCTTGATATTTTAGGTATTGGTATTGGCGCCCCTAATGGGAACTACTATAGCGGGACAATAGAATATGCTCCAAATCTTTCATTCCGGGGCGTAGTGCCGCTTGTTAAGCTGCTGAGAGCGAATTTTGCAGAAATGCGTGCGCTGGCATTAACCAATGATGCCAATGCCGCTGCGATTGGCGAAATGATCTATGGCGGTGCCAAAGGGATGAAGAATTTTGTCATGTTTACCTTGGGAACCGGTGTAGGAAGCGGTATTGTGGTAAACGGCGATCTGGTTTACGGTAATGATGGTTTTGCCGGAGAATGTGGCCATACTACTCTGATCCCGGGCGGACGCCTTTGCGGATGCGGTTCCAAAGGACATTTGGAAGCCTATTGTTCCGCTCCCGGGATGAAAAGGACAGCCTTCGAGATCATGGTCCGTGATAATGCTTCTGACAGCCTGTTGGCAGATAAATCGTTTAAGGAGCTGGATTCAAAAATGATTTTTGAAGCTGCAGAGAAAGGTGACAAAGTGGCGCTGGAAGTATTTGAACTGACCGGGAAATGGCTGGGACAGGGATTAGCCGATACAGTGCACCATCTGAGTCCTGAAGCGATCTTCCTGTTCGGAGGACCGACAGCTGCAGGTGATTATATCTTTAAGCCAACTACAGAAAGTATGGAATCGCATTTATTGCCGATCTTCCAGAATAAAATTAAAATCCTTCCTTCGCAACTGAGAGCCGGCGATGCTGCCATTGTCGGAGCAAGTGCTTTGGTTTGGAAGGAGATCGATAAAGAATAAATATGAAGGCCGGGCAACCGGCCTTTTTTATTCCGGGACTCCAATTCTCCCTAGGCACAAATATCAGGACGACACACACAGGACTTTATAGGGCAAAGCCTTTAGCTGATGTCTTTTAAAAACATTTTGGAGATATCGCGGATGGTGACATCCAGGCCGCGGTAATTGAAACCGGTCGTTCTGCAAATCTTGTTGCCGTTATAATGATTGATGCGGTTAGTCCCGGATACTGTTTCCCGGGTAATGGAAGGTCTCTTACCGGAGAAGAAGCTGGCCAGACGAGCCGCTCTCCATGCGATCTGCAGAATCATATCGGGAGCAAAGGTCTTAGGCCGCGGTTTTTGCAAGGCATCAGCAATTTTATTGAAGAAAGTCTGATAGCTCATGTTTCCTGCATTCAGAATAAAACGCTGATTTTTTATTTTCTGAAAATTTTTATCGTTCATTAACAGGATCATCGCTGCAGCAACGTCCCTGACATCGACAAAACCTGTTTCTCCCTTTGTATAATATTTAAGACCTTTCCAGATTGCCTGAAAGAGCTTTGGGCTTCCGATATCCCAGTTCCCGGGGCCTAAAACAATCGACGGGTTCACGATCACAGCCTCGATACCTTCTTCAATTCCGCGCCAGACTTCCATTTCTGAAAAGAACTTGCTCAAACTGTAAGCCGATTTCTGACGGGACGGCGTCCAGTAGGTGTCTTCGTCAATATCGCTGCCATCCTGGGTTTTCCCAAGGGCGGCAATGGAACTGACGTGGCAGAATTTTTGTACCCGATTAAACAGGGCAGCATTGATCAGATTTGCCGTTCCTTTCACATTATTGTTGAGCATGCTGTCGCGATCGTTCGGATGAAACGAAACCATGGCGGCGCAGTGGTAAATCTCTGTAACTCCTGTCAATAATTCCTCCAGATTGGAATAATCGAGAATGTCTCCTTCAACCCAGTTGATTTGTTCCAGCAATGCTTCAGGATTGGCTGAATAATAGGCAAAAGTTTTACTTACCAGTTTCAAATTACTGGTTGGACGTTTCAACGCATACACTTTTTGTCCTGACTGAAGCAGGTTAAACAAAACATGTGAACCTACCAGTCCGGTGCCACCGGTTACAAATATCATTTTATACCTCCTTCACTGTTTTTGGGACAATTATCCTTTCCCGGTACAACTGGCCTCACACCAAATTCCTTAGCCGTTACCCGGCGAATGGGAACCCTGTAAATAGTTACATTCCGGATTGCAGGCGGATTGAATTTAAATTCCAGATCACTGTATTGTGACATCAATACCTTCAACAGCCTGTGTTTTTCATCATAATCGTCAATGAATTCAACTTTTCCTTCCACAATGACCGATTTTGACTGAACCCTGTAACTGCATCCCACTTTAATGTCCTGCCAGGCCAGTTCTTCTCCCAGTGTCCAGTTAATACAGACGTTGGGATTTTTTTGCAGCGTTTCCCGCATGCGTCCTGATGGCCCCGAATGAAAGATGACAGTATTGCCGTCGAGCGCGAAATTCATAGGCAACACATAAGGCTTTCCGTCTTCACTGGCAGCCAGATAACAGGTCTTACATGAACGGATAACTGTCTCGATCTCTTTTCTGTCTTCTATGAATAACGTTCTCATATCTGTTTTATGTTATAGCCCGGTTTCCCAGTTGTTCTGAAAGATGTTTTTCCACTTTTTTGAGGTTGATGTACTGATTCTGGAATTCCATTACCTTTTCCGGTTCATTGGAGTGAGATGCCTGTTTAATAAGTTGCCCGAGTTCATGAAGCATGTTTTTTACCTTGCGCATCTTGTATTCCTGAACGATCTTGGGGACGATCAGATCCAGGATATCTTCCTCCGATTCCACAAATGCGCCGCCTTTTTTCCAACGTTTACTTTCGGTGTATTTTTCGGCGAGCATATCAACTGCAAGTTTGCTGATTTGCTGATCACTGTGATTGATAAAGAACTGAATTGGCTTAAATGAATCATTCCCCAGATTTTGGGCGAAGAGATCAAGAATCCTGCTGATCAGCTCATTATCTGACTGAAGTCCGTCGTTTTCAATCTCTTCCAGTACAAACTGGCCAACCGAAACACTTTCCGTTTCTCCGGGCAACTCTCCTTCAACTTCAAATATTTCATGATGAAAGTATTTCAGAAGAATGCGGATAATCTCCCGTTCTTCAATCTCACACTTGTTAACTCCCGGCTTTGCTTGTTGCACGGGAGTGGTCCCGGTTCGCGGACGTTCTGTAAAGCCAGGTTTTCGAATTTCGCCCGATTGACGGAACTGAAGTTTACGCACTTCCGAAAACAGCACGTCCTCCTGAACGTCCATCAGCCGGCTACATTCCTGAATATAAACGGTGCGGGTTACCGAATCGGGAACAACGGAAATTGACCGGACGATATCATTGATCAGGCGGGCTCTTTCGACAGGATCATTTTCAGTCTCTTTCATCAGGAGTTGCGTTTTGAACCTGATAAAATCGGTCTCGTGTTCGTGAATATACTGATGTAACTGGGTGGAACTCATTGATCGGGCAAACGAATCGGGATCTTCTCCGTTAGGGAGCAAAAGGACTTTCACGTTCAGTCCTTCTTCCAGCACGAGATCAATTCCCCGGATAGATGCTTTAATTCCTGCCGCATCTCCATCATAAAGAATGGTGACGTTAGGGGTGAAGCGCTTGATGAGGCGGATCTGGTCGGGAGTGAGCGATGTGCCTGATGAAGCCACTACATTTTCAATGCCCGACTGATGCATGGAGAGGACATCGGTATATCCTTCCACCAGGTAACATTTGTCTTTGATGGTAATTTCACGTTTGGCCTGAAATATACCATACAGGACACGGCTTTTGTGATAAATGTCCGATTCAGGTGAATTCAGGTACTTGGCCGTATTTTTGTCTGCTTTCAAAACCCGGCCTCCAAAGGCAATAACCCGCCCGGAAATACTGTGAATAGGGAACATGACGCGTCCGGCGAAACGGTCGCGCACCCAATCGTCGCGTTTAATGGAAAGCCCCGTTTTTTCAAGAAATTCGATTTTGTAACCCTGTTTTTGAGCCTGTCGCGTAAACAGATCCTTACCGTCCGGACAATATCCCAGTTCGAACTTTCTGACAATATCATCCCGGATGCCTCTTTCCCGGAAATAGCTGAGCCCGATGGCGCGCCCTTCATCTTCATTCCATAAGTACTGCGTGAAATATTTTTGGGCGAACGCGGAAACGATCATCATGCTTTCGCGTTCATCCTTTAGCAATTTCTGTTCGTCGGTTTCTTCGTCTTCCTGAATCTCGATGTGGTACTTTGCGGCCAGCCATTTCAGAGCTTCAGGGTAACTAAGCGACTCGTGTTCCATGACAAAATTCACCGCATTTCCGCCCTTTCCGCAGCCAAAGCATTTAAAAATCCCTTTTGCCGGTGAAACAGTAAATGAAGGTGTTTTTTCATTATGAAACGGACATAGCCCAAGCAGATTTACCCCTCGTTTCTTCAGTGTCACATATTCGGAGACCACTTCTGTAATCTCCGCAGCATCCATAATCCGATCTATTGTTGCCTGATCAATCATTTCTTTAGTGAAGCGGTCGTTCTGCAAAAGTAGAAAAAATATAGCGAGTATTGAGGCGTGGGCGATGAGTTACGGGACTGTATTATGCATCGTTGCTTTTTCGTACCTTTGCCGGCAAAAAAAGAGCGAAAGGTGAAGATTGGAGCGATTGACCTGGGAGAGACGCCGCTTTTTCTGGCGCCAATGGAGGATGTGACTTACAAGTCATTCCGCTACATGTGCAAGAAGTTTGGCGCTGATGTGATGTATACGGAGTTTGTCTCTTCCGAGGCATTGATCCGCGATGTGAAAAAGACCCGGCAGAAGATGAGTCTGTATGAATTTGACCGGCCGGTAGCCGTTCAGATCTATGGACACGACATTCAGTCGATGGTTGGTGCGGCTAAAGTAGCAGAGGAAGCTGGTCCCGATTTTATCGATATCAACTTTGGTTGTCCGATGAAAAAGATCGCTTGCCGTGGGGCAGGGGCAGGGATGCTCCAGGATCCGGATAAGATGCAACGGATGGCTGCTGAAATAGTGAAAGCCGTATCACTTCCGGTGACCGCGAAAACCCGGTTGGGATGGGATGAAAAATCAAAAGTCATCATGGAAGTTGCCTTGCGTCTTCAGGATGCAGGCGTCGCGGCTCTTGCCATTCATGGCCGGACCAGGCAGCAGCTTTATACGGGTAGCGCCGACTGGTCGCTGATTGCTGAAGTCAAAAATAATCCTTCGATTACCATTCCGATCATCGGGAACGGCGATATCAATGGTCCGGAAAAAGCTTCGGAGTTGCTCATGCGAAGCAGGGTTGACGGGTTAATGATCGGACGGGGAGCGATTGGCCGTCCCTGGATCTTCAGAGAGATTAAACATTACCTTGCCAAGGGAGAGTGCCTTCCTCCTCCGACAGTGAGTGAGATCATTCAAAATGTCAGAGAACAGCTTCAGCTTTCGGTCGATTGGAAAGACAGCGTCCGTACAGGTATTCTTCTGATGCGGCGCCATTTTGCCCGGTATTTTCCGGGTTTACCTAACTTCAGAAACTACAGGATCAGACTTCTTCAGACCGCCGAGATGAACGAACTTCAGCATATTTTAGATGAAATAGATGAACACTACGGCGACTTGCGGGTTGATTATACAAATGCAGGTTTGAAATGAATAAAAACGATTATACTACCTATTATACCGACGAATCCTTCAGGAGAAAAGTCCGGCGTGTGGCTAAAACGGCCGGATCAAAAGTAGTTTATGCAGCGTTGCTGTTGTTTTACATGATGAAGGATCCGCAGGTGCCCATAAAAGCCAAAGTGGCGATTATGGCTGCATTGGGATATTTCATTCTTCCTGCCGACGCCGTTCCTGACCTGCTCCCTCTTATGGGTTTTAGCGATGACCTTGGAGTCCTCCTCTTTGCTATTTCCCGGATCCGGGCTCATCTTACACCCGAAACCATCCAGAGAGCAAGGGAAAAAATTCATATGTGGTTTACAGAAATTGACGAATCGGAACTTGTAAAACTACACGGCGGTGTCAATTAGAGATTAAACGCTAAGTCGCTAAGACACGAAGAATTTTTGTTTTGATACTTGTCTCGCGTCTTCTTTTCTTTGCGTTTAGTTTTGCCTCTGTTTCTTGATATTTGTATCTTTTAAATTTACCTTTGGTTTTTCAAAACTAATAAGCATGGCTTTTTCTGCTTTTCGTGGAATGGGAGCGTGGTCTCAACTGATCATGACTGCGTTTATTGTACTCACCACTTTCTTATTGGTGTTCGTGATTTCAATTCTGGCCGCAATACCATTTATCGGACTGGCAGACATGATGGCTATGTTTTCCGGTGGGGGTATGAATAATCCTTCTGCAATTGCCCTGTTAAAATATTTCCAGATTATTCAGTCAATCGGTTTGTTTGTATTGCCGCCCCTCATCATAGGCTGGTTGTTCAGCGGTAATCCAGCGGACTATCTTCAACTTGACCGGAAAACAAATTTTAACCTGATACTTATTTCGATTGCTGCGGTGTTAATTGTCAATCCTTTTATTTCATTCGTCGGACAAATAAATAATGACATGCGTCTCCCCGCTTTTTTATCTGACCTTGAAGAATGGATGCGCCGAATGGAAGATCAGGCAGAAGCGCTGATTGATCGTTTTATGGACGTTAAAACTGTGGGCGGTTTGCTTTTCAATTTATTCATGATTGCAGTGATCCCGGCTGTTGGCGAAGAGTTTTTATTTAGGGGAGTAGTTCAAAAGATCTGTACGCGCATGACCCATAGTCACCATTGGGGAATCTGGATTTCAGCCTTCTTTTTCAGCGCTTTACATATGCAGTTTTATGGCTTTGTACCGCGTATGCTTTTGGGTGGATTATTCGGATACATGCTGGTATACAGTGGCTCATTATGGCTTCCGATAAGCAGCCATTTCGTGAACAATGCCCTTGGCGTTTTAATTCTTTATTTCGAAAACCAGGGATATAAGGGAATGGAGAAACTTTCCGCCATTAGGGAAGATACGATATATATGTTGCCTGCTGCCGTGATCAGCCTTGTGGCTACACTTTACCTGATGTTACTGCTAAAACGGAAATCAAGCGTACTAAAAGGCCAGGTTGATCTGTAATCGTTGAGCTTCCAGCTTCTTCTGTTCATAAGGCCTTAACACATATACAATACCATATTCGGCAGAGAAGTCTCTTCTTTGATCATCAGAAAGAAAACGGAACCGGGCCTCCACTTCATCCCACATCTTCTGGATCAGACTGTCTGCTTCATCTCTGATCCGGTTCATCACCTCCGCGGCCTTGTTGGTTATGTTTTGAAGGATCATCTGATACCGATAAGCCTCCACAAAAGATTCATAATGCACTTTCACTAGCGCTATTGAAGGGCTGTAGATCGGATTGCCGCCTTGTTTGCATCGGTTTTGCTCTCCGTTAATGATTTTTTCTCCCCATTCAAGGATGTCTTTTTCGAGATTTAAAGCCGGAATTTTCTGATTATGGGGATCAAGCCCGTAAAATGCCCGCGCTTCGGGCTTCAGCTCTTCCCGTAAAATAGCAAAGGTAAGCACCTGTGCAAAATGGGTAATATAAAGCTTCGTTTTCCTGACAATCTCACTGTATTCCCTCGACTTGTTAAACTGGTTCTGTTTCGCTGTATCCAATTGGCGGACAGCTCCTAAAAGATGCGGATAAAATGACTGAAGTTTGTCTAATGTCTCCTGACTGAAAGCTAATTCTTTACGCGGAGTAATTTTGCCTTTTTCCAGGGCAGATTCAATTGCTCTCAACCTGGCCTGATCTGTGTTGGGTAACCTTCTGTAGGGCATAAGAATCAGTTTTTTCAATATTACGAAGATACGAATTCAAAAACCCGTTTCGGAGTATTCGCACGAAATTTAATCAACAATGAATTGTTGAAAAGCCCTGAATTTTAGATGAAAAGCGAAGGAAAGGAACGAACCTTTTAATGATATTAACTTTTTCGGATTAGCTCCATATCCGGCTTGTATGCTGCAGGCAGTTTATCCGTTTAAAATTTTTCATTCCTCCACCTTTAAGCAGAGAGTTCCATCATCTTGATAATGGGCAGCTTAGCGAGTTCAATGAGTTCGCCGGACAACTGGATCTCAGGCTGTTCGTGCTTCATACAAATATACAGTTTCTGCAAACTGTTTAATTTCATATAAGAGCAATCGCTGCAGGCACAGGTCGAGTCGTTTGATGGCGCCGGGATGAATATTTTGTCCGGGCACGCCTTCTTCATTTGATGAAGGATTCCGCTTTCTGTGGCAACGATAAATTTTCCGGAAGCGCTTCTTTTTACATAGTTTAGCAACGAAGATGTCGATCCGATGTGTCTGGCCAGAAGAAGTACCGGTTGTTCGCATTCAGGATGGGCAATAAATTCTGCATCCGGGTGTGTATCCATGAGTTCAATAATCTTTTCAACAGAATATTTTTCATGAACCATACACGCACCGTCCCACAGCACCATATTGCGACCGGTCAGGCTGTTCAAATAGTTACCGAGATTCCTGTCTGGTGCAAAAATCAGCTTTTCATTTTCCGGGAAGCTGTTTACAATCTTTTGGGCATTCGAAGAGGTGCAAACTACGTCAGTCATGGTTTTCAGTTCGGCCGTACAATTAATATATGAGATGACCTTGTAGCCCGGGTACCGGGATTTGAATTCCCGGAATTTTTCGGTCGGCGCTGAATCGGCCAATGAACATCCCGCTTTCAGGTCGGGTAGAATGACTTTTTTTGAAGGATTGATGATTTTAGCTGTCTCAGCCATAAAATGAACACCTACAAAGACAATCATATCTGCGTTTGTTCTGGCTGCTTCCTGTGCCAATTGAAGGCTGTCGCCGACAAAATCGGCAATATCCTGAAGCTCACTATCGACATAATAGTGACTTAAAATGACCGCATTCTTTTCTTTCTTTAACTTGTTAATCTCTTCGGTCAGTTTTAGTTTCGGATCAATTTCTTCTATTATGTGTCCGTTGTTATCCAACATCTCCTGAATTTGTACTCTTTCCATTTCCTATCCTTTCTTTTCAAAGAGGTTGGCGCAAAATTACGAATTCCTGTTAAATAAAAAAACACAAAAATGTCTGAAATGTTTTCAAAAAAGAACCGGACAGATATCTGTCCGGTTCTTTTTTGAAAAGCTAGTAGCTAATAGCTTGTTTTCCAAGCTTCACCGGATCATCGCCGCTTTTAAGGGCTTTCATCCGGAATGAGTAATTGTAGTTTTTGCCGGTCAGCCGGTATTGGTCATGGGTCCAGGCACCCCAGCTGTTGTCTCCGCCCACACCCATCTGTTTGTAGTTGACGTTAACTGAAGTCAGGTCGCGGGGTTTCACGTCATTAATGTGACGCTGCGGCGGGATTTTATTGCCTTCCAGCTTTTCTGTCGGCCTGTAAATTGACTCAAAATCTTCCATGATATTGTGGTGTGCGCTGATCTCGAGTAAAGGTTCGCCGACGAACAGGAGCCCGTTGCCGTTGCTGTTGGTGATTGCAGCCCAGCGAACATCGGTTTTATTGCCGTTTTCCTGCGGACGTACATAGGGGAAGTACTGATCGGCGACCGATCCGGCATATTTTCCTACAAATGCCGCAGTTTTCCGGTCCTGATACGATTCCTGAGGTCCGCGGCCCAGCCAGCTCATCTGGTCAAATTGTTCGGGCATTACCAGGTTCATGCCCAGAAGCGGAATTTCAGGCAGTTCTTTGCCTGCCATTTTGAAATCGTTCGATACCCGGATATCTCCGCTTCCAAAGACAGTGTACACTGACTTGTAATCGGCGATTTTTTCACCTGCTTCGTTCAGCAGATCAAAATTAAAGCTGACAGTTGCCTTGTTGGCGGCGTCGTTTTTCAGGTTAACGGCTGTTACTTTCCGTTGTTCTCCGGCTTTTCTCCAGATTCCTGACCGTTTATGCAGATTATTGCCCAGGTCGTTGTCGGTCGGTGCCCTCCAGAAGTTCGGAACCGGACCTGAGGTCAGCAATTCCACATCGCCCGATTTGAAGCTTTTCAGTACGCCTGCTTTCTTGTCAAATGCCAGGCTGAATCCTTCACCCTGAATGGCGATTTCATTTTCATTTTCATCGGCTTTTAAGACGGGGAAAGAACGGACATCGGGTTTTTCCGCTGGTTTTGAAACCGGCAGCATCATCTGTTCGGTTGCCAATTCGTAACCTGCAGGAACCAGCCCCTTTTCGGCTTTTGTTTTGGCAGAAAAATTCAGGAAATACTCAGCCCCCGGCTGCGGATCGATTGCGTAATCGATTTGTACTTCTTTTGAGGCGCCCGGTTCGAGCGCTAAGTTTTCAAGCTTACCGTTCGCCGGAGTTTCACCATCGGACGTGATGGTCCAGGTAATATCAAAATCGGACAGGTTGGTAAATGCATATTTATTTTTAATCTCGACTAATCCTTTTTTCAGGTCTTTTGCTTTAAAACCGATGTTCTGGTAAACTTTTTTCACTTCAAGCAAGGAAGGTTTCACGCCACGGTCGGGGTTCACCAGGCCGTTACAGCAGAAATTGCCATCCGAGGTTACGGTGTCGGGACCAAAGTCGCCTCCGTAAGCCCAGAATTTAGCGCCGGTGGAGTCGGTTTGCAGAAGGCCCTGGTCAACCCAGTCCCAGATGCAACCTCCCTGTAAAACATCATAGCTTTCAATCAGATCCCAATAGTCCTGGAGGTTTCCGACGCTGTTCCCCATTGCATGGGCATATTCGCATTGGATCATCGGTTTATCAGGATTGCTTTTTGCGTATTTCTCCATATGTTCAATGGTGGCATACATGGGGCAGTTAATATCGGTGTTGCTGCCTCCCTCAGCCCGTTCGTACTGTACAGGGCGTGTATGGTCCACTTCTTTGAGGTACTTGTATGTTTCTTCAAAGTTGATCCCATTGCCGGCTTCATTGCCCAACGACCAGATAATAACCGAAGGCTGGTTTTTGTCGCGCTCAAACATATTCACCGTCCGGTACATGTGGGCCGGTCCCCATTCCGGTTGTTTGGCCAGTGACTCCGGACCATATCCCATTCCGTGCGATTCAATATTTGCTTCATCAATGAGGTAAAGACCGTACAGGTTGCAAAGCTTGTACCACATTTCAGGCTGTGGATAATGAGAAGTGCGAACGGTGTTAATATTGTGTGTTTTCATCAGCCGGATATCCTGGATCATGGTTTCCTCGGTTATTGCATGACCGGTCTTTTCGTGGTGCTCATGGATGTTCACCCCTTTTATATAGATCGGAGTACCGTTTACCAGCAGCTGGCTGTTTTTGATCTCCACTGTCCGGAAGCCAACGTCCTGCCGAATCACTTCAAGCACGGCGCCATCAGCATTTTTGAGGGTAATCAGCATTTGGTAAAGATCAGGCGCTTCTGCACTCCATTTCTTCACATCCGGCACAACTTCTTCTGCAACGGCCACGACCTTGCTTGTGTCAGAAAGATCGATCGTCTGTGAAAAGCTCTTTACTTTGTTCTCGCCGTCAAACAACTCTGCTTCGATCGTCAGCGCAGCAGGTTCCGGTGAATAATTGGCAAGTTCCACATTCAGGCCGAAGGTCCCGTTGGTATAAGCCG
>JBDKTZ010000368.1:0-4143 GCA_039679975.1 Prolixibacteraceae bacterium | reverse complement strand
GACTGAAAGCAGTGATCACGAATTACGGCGGAAGGGTTGTCAGCATGTTTGCTCCCGACAGGAATGGCCGCTTTGAAGATCTTGTTTTGGGCTACGACAAGCCCGAAGACTATCTGCACTCGAACGAAAAATATTACGGTGCGCTGATCGGAAGGTACGGGAACCGGATAGGAAAGGCCCGGTTCCGGATTGGAAATCAAATGTATTTTCTTGAAAGAAACAACGGTGAAAACAGTCTTCATGGCGGCAATGGCGGATTCCACAACGTTTGTTGGACTACCCGCCAGGTCAATTACGGGACACTGGAACTGAAATATGTATCAAACGACATGGAGGAAGGTTTCCCCGGCACGCTTGCTGTCCGGGTTATCTACTGTCTGACCGATAACAATGACTTGAAAATTGAGTACTTTGCCTCGACCGACAAGCCTACTGTTGTCAATCTGACACACCATTCTTTTTTCAACCTGACGGGCGATCCTTCAAAGACCATCAACAACCATATCCTGCAAATACCGGCCGCTTTTTATACGCCTGTCGATGAGGGACTGATTCCAACCGGGGAAATTGCATCTGTGGGGGGCACACCCTTCGATTTCAAAACGCCCACAGCTATCGGAGAGCGGCTCGGGGAAGATCATGACCAGTTGAAATTCGGAGGCGGGTATGATCATAACTGGGTGCTGGATGCAAGGGAAGATAAGGGGCCGCTAAAAATGGCTGCAAAGGTCGTTGATCCCGAATCGGGAAGGGTAATGACGGTTTACACGAACGAACCGGGTATCCAGTTTTACGGTGGCAATTTTCTGGATGGGAAAGACACCGGAAAAGGAGGCATTGCGTATAGGCATCGTACGGCATTTTGCCTGGAAACGCAGCATTTCCCCGACAGCCCGAATAAGGATAATTTCCCTCCGGTTCTCCTGCAACCCGGAGAGGAATACTATTCGGTATGCCTTTATCATTTTGACCATGAATAACATTCCGAGAACTAACTAACCTACAGTTATGAAAAAAACGACGAGATACCTCTATTTTGTAACATTTGTAGCTGCCCTGGGCAGTCTGCTGTTTGGATTTGAAACGGGCGTCATAAACGGAACCATTTTTTATGTGGCGCAGTACTTTGGCCTGTCTCCGGCCATGAAAGGTTTCGTGGTAAGTGTTGCATTGATCGGCTGTGTTATCGGAGCCCTTTGTATCGGAAAGCCTGCCGACAAATACGGGAGGAGGTTTATCCTGAAATACATGGCTCTCTTTTTCCTGATTTCCATGCTTCTAACAGGGCTGGCTGTCAATCTGACCATGTTTATCATTGGCCGGTTTATCGGCGGACTGGCTGTTGGGGGTGCCTCGGTGGTTACACCGATGTATATCTCAGAAGTAGCCCCGCCGAAGTTGCGTGGCAGGCTGGTTGCGACGGCCCAATTCGCCATTGTTCTTGGAATTCTGATGTCTTTTTTCTCTAATTTCATCATCGACAGCCTGGGTGGAACCGAAAGCAAGTGGCGGTGGATGTTCCTGTTTGGCGTGATCCCTTCGGTCCTTTTCTTCGTCCTGCTGTTCTTTATCAGGCGCAGTCCGCGATGGCTGGTCAAAACAGGCCGTATTGACGAGGCCAGGGAAGCGCTTTTACGGGTCAACCATCAGAACGATCCGGACGAGCTGATTAAAGAAATCCAGGATTCGATCGATCAGGACGTAGTCAGCAACTTCTCAGTCCTCTTTCATAAACCATATTTAAAGCTTGTTTTGATCGGCATCGGGGTGGGTATGTTCAATCAGCTCTCCGGTATCAATATTGTGAACTACTATTCGACCGACATTTTCCGGGAAGCAGGCTTCAGCGGCGAGTCGGCCTTCTATCAGACCGTACTGATCGGGATCACCAACCTTGTTTTCACAATTGTCGGAATGTCTCTGATCGATAAATTCGGAAGGAAATTCCTCCTGTACGCCGGGGGTATCGGGATGCCTGTCTTTCTGGGCCTCTTTAGCTGGGCTTACCTTTCGGGAAATACAAACGGCTATATCCTGTTGATTTCCATGCTGGGCTTTATCGCATTTTTTGCAGCCTCTCAGGGCACGGTAATCTGGGTCATTCTTTCAGAAATGTTCCCGACCAACATCCGCGCCAGGGGCTCGGCAATCGGCTCGTTTTCACATTGGTTCTTCAATGCACTGAATTCGTGGGTATTCCCTGTTATCGTAGCTTCAATAGGTACCGGTTATGCCTTCTTATTCTTCTGTATTGCCACCATCGTCAGCCTGGCATTCTACAAATTTGCCCTGATCGAAACCAGGGGAAAGTCGCTGGAGGAAATTGAACGGCTGGTTTTGGGGAAGAAGTGATTTAATAAGAACCAGGAACCAGGGAATTCAGGAACCAAGAATAAGGAACCATGACCGAGAGAACGAAATAAAAAAGAACAGGAATTAAGATTCAGAATATTCCGGATTGAAAATAAAGATCAATGAAGGGCCTCATTTTTAATATTGAAGAATTTGCGGTGCATGACGGCCCGGGAATCCGAAAGCTTGTTTTCTTCAAGGGATGCCCGCTGCATTGTTCGTGGTGTCATAATCCCGAAGGAATATCGTTCAGGAAGGAACTGATGGTCAGCCGGGCGGCATGTGCCCATTGCGGACGGTGCAGCCAGGTGTGCTCATCAGACGAATGCATTGCCTGCGGTAAATGCGTTGGTGTATGCCCGCTGCGGTTACGAAAGATATGCGGGGAAGAAACCGAAGCTGCCGACCTGGCGGCGACACTTATGAAAGGAAAGGATATCCTGATCAGCAGCGGAGGGGGTATTACGATTTCGGGAGGGGAACCTCTCGCGCAACCTGCCTTTCTTTTTGATTTAATCGGACATCTGAAGCCACTGAATATCGCGGTTGAAACCTCCGGCCACGCTGCCGAAGACACATTCCGGCGGATGATTTCGCAGGTTGACCTGGTATTGATGGACCTGAAGCATACTGATCCGGTCATCCATAAGAAATTCACGGGCGTCGACAATTCATTGATTATGAATAACCTGAAGATCCTGTGCGAAGGACCGGTCGACTTTTGTATCCGCATTCCGCTCATTCCGGGTGTGAACGATTCCCGTGAGAACATGATTGCAACAGCGCGCCTTTTAAAGGATGCGGGGAATTTGAAAAAGGTCGAGCTTCTTCCCTATCATCAGACCGCCGGGGCCAAATACCCGATGGTGGGACGCGTGTTTAACCCGGGTTTCGATACCGCCCGGGCAGTCAGCATCCGGAGGGAAATCTTTGAAGCGTATCACATTCATGCAGAGATATTATAAATCAGAAACATATGAAACGGGCATGGAAACCACGGTATCCGCCCGAGTTGATGTTTATATGCGAGTTCCATACGTCGATGTCCCTTAAAAAATGATGAAGTTTAGTACGCAAATTATACACCGTTAAATTGAAACAATAAACATATGAATCAGCGAATTGAAAACTTACTGGATCGCGTATTCCGGAAAACACATGATGCTTTGCGACAAAACATCGATGAAGGCGAACTCCTGCGCTTTACGTCATCTCTGAAAGAGCAAAAACTTTCGGATATTGCCCGTGCCCAAAAAAGGCTGACCTGGGTTCTTGAAAAGGAACAACCGGTTATTCTTCCTGATGAGAAGATTGTTTTTACCCGGACAGTGCGGAAGATACCGGAAATCTTCACCGAAGATGAATGGACCGGGATCAGAAAGGCTCATTATATTCACGAGATGGGGCGGGTTTGCAACATCTGCTCCGACTACAGTTACACCATAGAAGTTGGCCTTGAGCAGAGGCGGCGTGAAGCGCTTGAGGCGCTTGAAAAATTCCGGGTGCGGGAGGAGCTGAAAGCAGTCTCCTTTCTTGAGTCTGTGATCCGGGCCATTGATGACATCGAACGGCTAGCCGGCCGCTATGCTGATTTAGCCCTCAAATCAGGAAGAGAAGATCTGTTCCTTGTTTTGACGCACGTGCCGAGGTACGGAGCGAGGTCATTTCATGAAGCCCTTCAGTTTTTCAGGATCCTTCATTTTTCGCTCTGGGCTTCGGGAAATTACCACAATACGGTTGGGCGTTTCGATCAGTATATGCTAAAGTACCTGGATCATGATCTCAGTTCGG
>JBDKTZ010000283.1:0-9522 GCA_039679975.1 Prolixibacteraceae bacterium | reverse complement strand
CGATTTCAGGGAATCTTCGTATGAAAAACTTTACCTGACCATTGCCCAACGCGTCAAACAACGTTCGCTGTTAATCTTGTATACCAATTTCGAGGGACTTCCCTCTTTAGACCGGCAACTCCCGTTTCTCAGGAAGATTGCCGCACAACATTTGCTGCTTGTGGTATTTTTTGAGAATACCGAAATCCGCCGGCTGGCGGAGCAGGATTCCCACAGCACGGAAGAGATTTATGTTCATGCTCTTGCTCTGAAATTCATTCACGACAAAAAAGTGATCGCAAACAAACTGAGACATACCGGCATAATGCCGCTGTTAACCCCGCCTGAAGGCTTGTCGGTTAACCTGATCAACAAATACCTCGAAATTAAAGCCCGCGAAATGATTTAAAGTTAAAACGGGGTTGATGAGCGCCACCTGCTCTGTGACGTTGGCAGCAAGATCAGTCAATGTAAATTCACCGGAAACCATTAAGTTTACAGAAATAAAATCTGCGAATGACAACCATCCAGGAAACCAGCAGAGCGGAATACGTGAAGCGTATAAACCGGGTCACGGAATTCATTGACGAGCATTACCATGAGCAGGTCAACCTCGATAAACTGGCCGAAGTCGCTCACTTTTCACCCTTCCATTTTCACCGGATCTTTTCAATGATTACCGGCGAAACCCCGACCGATTTCTTCCTGCGGATACGGACTGAAAAAGCGGCCCAGCAACTGTGGGATTGCCGCAACAAAAGCATCTCCGAGATTGCGTTTGACTGCGGGTTCAGTTCCCTGGCCCTGTTTGCCCGCACATTCCGAAGGCATTTCGGAATGAATGCAAGCTCTTTCAGAAGATCCGAAAAACCGGTGTTTGCAAAAAACGGTATCTATTATAGCAAGAATGGTCAACCGATGCGCAAGAACGGTCAACTGGATGCGGGTTCAAACAGCGAAATTTGTTTCAAAAATCTGATGATCATGGAAACAAAAATTGTTGTAAAAGAGATGCCTGACATGCAGGCTGTTTATTGCCGTCACACCGGCTCGTTTAATGAAATCTGCAAAGCGTACGACAAGCTGTTCCGGTTTGCCGGTCCCCGCGGACTCATCAAGGCCGACTCGCATACAGTCACTGTTTATCACGATGACCCGTCTGTTACCGAAATCAGCAAAGTTCGCCAGAGCGCCTGCCTCGTTGTCGAAGGAGACGTGGAAGTCGAAGGCGAAATCGGGAAAATGACTATCAAGGGAGGAAAGTTCGCCGTGGGGCATTTTGAAATCGATGTAACCGGATTTGAAAAAGCATGGAACACCATGTGTGCCTGGTTTACCGAAAGCGGCTATGAACCGGGCGAAGGTAATCCTTACGAGTATTATTACTGCGACCCGGAAAACCATCCCGAACACAAGTTCGTACTGGACATCTGCATCCCGGTGAAAGCACTATGAAAATAAAGGGAGAAGCTGCCGGCGGCAGCTTCTCCCTTTCCATCCCAAGGCGCTTACTTCACAGGAAATTGTGACACTCTCATGATAAATATCTCCTGTGCAAAATTATTTGTCAACATCAAGCCACACCTTCATTTTTCCGGCATCACGGTTATCCCAGGCAAAATATGGGATGAAAGTCAGGTCCCGACCCTGCATTTTGGCTTTCAGCATTTTTAATCCGGCCAGTTTCCCGATCCCGGGTTGAAGGTCAAATGCCATATCAGGACTAACCGATATTTCATCCATTTTACCATTATCGGCCTCTTCAAGACAGTAAACCAGCGGCCCCCTCTGCACTGCTCGTTTTCCGATGTTTTCCTTCACGCGGGGATCAGCTGCAACAAGCTCAGCAGGCGTTTCCAGCATCAACGCGACATGGTCGCCTTTTTTCCATTGTCTGCTCATTGTCAGGTAACCGTCTTCTCCCGCAGCAGCAGGTACAACTTTATCGTTCACCGATACTACAAATTTTTTGCACCAACCGGGAATCCGAAGCTTCAGATCAAAATTAACCGGCGAAACAGGATCGATACGTAAATCGATCTTTCCACCCCAGGGATAATCGGTTATTTGAGCGAGCTTCACTTTGGTTTTGCCCATCTCCAGTTCAGCGCTGTTGCCCATATAGAGGTTCACAAGCAACTCTTTTTCATTCTTCAAATAAATATAACTGCCTATTGAAGGAACAAACCGGGAAATATTACTGGGACAACAAGCACAGCCAAACCATCGCTGGCGGTGGTGATCACCGTCCGACTCCAGCGGGTTCACATAAAAAAACAGGTCACCCCGGAGCGATACACCAGAAAGAACACCGTTGTAAAGCGCACGTTCCATCACGTCAGCATATTTGGCATTTTTCGAAAGCAGGTTCATCCGGTTATTCCAGAATACCATCCCGATTGAAGCGCAGGTCTCGCAGTAAGCTGTTTTGTTAGGCAGGTCGTAATCTTCAGTAAACCCTTCGTTATGTCCGGACGAACCGATACCGCCGGTGATATACATATTCCGTTGAACCACATCTTCCCAGACCCGCTTCAGTGCCTCCACATAACCTGGGATATTTTCTTCGGCCGCCACATCAGCCATGCCGGCAAACAGGTACATAGCCCGAACGGCATGTCCTTTGATATCGGTGATCTCAGAAACCGGCACATCATCCTGGCAATAGGCCGGCCCCATTTTCGAATTGCTCCAGATACCTCCCTCACCATGCCCGTGGCCTCTTTCCTCCAGCAGCCAGTGGGCCAGATCCAGATATTTCCTGTTATCTGTGACATGGTAGAGCTTGACCAGGGCCAGTTCGATCTCCTCATGTCCCGGCACCCAATGACGTTTACCAGGTCCGAAAGTCTGGTCCAGATGATCTGCAAATTTCACGGCCACATCCAGAAAGGTCTTCTTGCCCGTGGCCTGGTAATGCGCAACGGCGGCTTCAATCATATGCCCGCCGCAGTACATTTCATGTTTCTCCATGTCCGTCCACCGCCGATCCGGGAAGTTCAGGGAATAGTACGTGTTAAGGTATCCATCCGGACGCTGCGATTTTGCAATCAGGTCGATCCACCTGTCAAGCAGAGCGTCATATGCGGCATTTGGATTATTTATCAGGGAATAAGCGATGCCCTCCATGGCTTTATATACATCCGAGTCGTCAAAATAGATCCCCTCATGTTTCCCCTCCCTGAGACCTGCCGCTTTCTCAAAGTTACTGATCCGTTTTGTCGAATCCTCCATTTGTGCGATACATACCCGGAGGGTTTGATCGGAATGCGCTTTTAAGCGGGGACTCCAAAAACTGTCGTCTATACTGACCTGATTGAAAGGAACAGGCTCGATCTGATAAGACTGGGCACGCGTTAGTCCACCATAAGAAATAACGGTTAAAAGCAGGATGGCAAGTTTCTTCATGACCTGTTTAAGTTGATTAAAGTTAACGACGGCAGCATTTTGCCGATTCCAATTGATGCATAAAGATAACGGTATTCTGACGAATCCGGTTCACCGAAGCAAAATTCCTTGCTTTTGTATGCCGGCAAGTCTCTACAGGCTGCAATCAAGCTGTTTTCCTGTTTAATAAAGGAAAAACAGCTTGATTATCGTATACATCAGGATAAATTTAACGTATATTCAGGATAAATTTGTTAATGGCCATCAGACTTAAACTTAAGGAAAATGAGAGCCCCGAATTTTTTATTTAAGAAAGAAGGAATGAAAAAAGCATCCGTGTTTCTCTTCTTCGGATTAAGCTTAACCTTTTTATTTTCCTATTTTGTAAAGAGGGATCTGGATCAAACTGCTGAAAATGAATTACAATATGTGGCCTTCGACATAAAGAACCGGATACAAACACGATTAACGGGCAACGCCCAGGTTTTATATTCAGGCGCTGCTTTTTTTGCTGCCTCGGACAGCGTTTCCATGAATGACTGGAAGATCTTCTACCAACGAGCGGCAATGAATAAAAATCTGCCCGGCATTCAGGGTTACGGCTTCGCGAAAGCTATACCCAAAGGGCAGCTTCAACAGCACATTAAGCAAATGCACGAACAGGGGTTTGCGAATTATAAGGTATGGCCTTTGTATGACAGGGATTTTTATACGTCCGCTATTTTCCTTGAGCCATTCGACGAACGGAATGCTCAAGCCTGGGGTTACGACATGTTTTCGGAACCGGTCAGACGAAAAGCCATGGAGCTGTCGAGGGATTCAAACATGGCCGTACTTTCCGGAAAAGTTACATTGGTACAGGAAATTGACGAAAATGTCCAGGCAGGAACTTTAATGTATCTACCGGTATACAAGAAAGGACTGCCAGCCGAAACGGTTTCGGAACGACGTGCTGCCATAATTGGATGGGTATATAGCCCTTACCGAATGAATGATCTCATGACAGGCGTGATCGGACGATGGGATCATGCACAAAACCTGAGTATTCAACTGAAAATTTATGATAATGATACGGTTGAAGAAGAAGCGCTTCTATTCAACAGCAGGGCCGGTCAAAACAATCCCAATACAGATAACCGATCAAGAACAGTATTACTTCCCCTGGAGTTTCACGGCAAAAAATGGACCTTAGTTTTATTGCAATCAAAGGACCACTCTCTCTGGTTTGAGAGTAAAGTATTATTCCTCCTGGTCCCTGGAATCATAATCAGTTTTTTACTCTGGTTCCTGTTATTATCCCTCTATTCCACAACGTCAACGGCGAAAATGATTGCAAAACAACTGACAGCCGAGATGGAAGAAAACGAACAAAACTTCCGTACTTTTTTTCAGACTATTGATGACATGCTCTTTATCGCCAATAGAGAAGGTACTATTTTTTATGTTAATAATGCTGTGTTGTCCAAATTAGGTTATTCCTTTGACGAATTGAAGAACATGCATATTCAGGATCTGCGCCCTAAGAACAGCAGAGACGAAGCCCAAATAATTTTCAGGGAAATGCTTGACGGAAAGAAAGATAAATGCCTGATCCCCTTTGTTTCACGCAATAATTCGCTTATCCCCGTTGAGACTCGCATATGGAACGGCAAGTGGAACGGACACGACTGTATATTCGTTAACTCAAAGGATTTATCGAAAGAGCAGGAAGCTCTTCAAAAGTTCAACAAATTTTTTGAAAACAACCCTGCTTATATGATTGTAAGTACTGTCCCTGACAGGGAATTTTACGAGGTAAACGATGCTTTTTTGAAAGCTACCGGTTTTACAAAACAGGAGGTAATCGGCAAAACATCTAAAGAATTACAGATTATCGAGGACGACGATAATGCCAGTCATATATTGGAAACGATCAGGAAAAACGGTACCGTTAGCGATATCGGGTTAAAGTTACGAACGAAGACCGGCCAAATTATCGACGGACTTTATTCAGGAACGATCATTGAAAGTCAGGGAAAAGAGTATTTTCTATCTGTATTGATTGATGTTTCTGCTCAAAAACAGACGGAAGCAAAAATTAAACGGCAGACACAACGACTAAATACGCTGATCTCTCACTTACCTGGCGGAGTTCTTATGGAAACTGCCGACAGGCGAGTGCAACATACCAATGCACGCTTTTGCGAGCTTTTCGGTATTCCCTTATCTCCCGAAGATCTGGTAGGAGCGTCGTGCGAACAGGCAGCCCAAATCGCAAAAGACCAATTCAAAGACAGTGATCGATTTGTCGATCGGATTCACTTCATCGTGGGGGAAAAGAAGATCGTTTTAAATGAGGAGCTTCAAATGACTGACGGGCGAACATTGTTACGGGATTATGTTCCGGTATTCGCGTCCAATAATGAAACGGAACATGTATGGTTTTACCGCGATGTAACCGAACGGAAACAAGTGGAAAAAATGCTTGAAAACCAGGCGGCCCTGCAAAAAATATTAGTGCGAATTTCATCCGAATATATTAACATTCCGGTAGAAGAAGTTGAAACAGTAATCAATAAGTCTTTGGAAGAGCTTGGACATTTTGTAGCAGCAGACAGAGCCTATATATTTGACTATGACTGGCCAAATAATGTTTGCCATAGTACCCATGAATGGTGTGAAGAAGGTATTTCTCCGCAAATTCAGGAACTGCGGAATGTTTCAATCGATGCATTTCCTCAATGGAGGGAAGCTCATCAACAGGGATTACTGATCAACATTTCTGATATTGGCAGGTTGGACGAGCATGATCCGTTAAGAACGACACTGAAAGCCCAACAAATTAAAAGTTTGATTACGATACCCATGATGGATGATAACAAATGTATCGGCTTTATTCGATTTGATTCAGTAAGAAAGCAACACGGCTATTCAGAGAAGGAAGAAGCATTGCTTTCCGTTTTTTCTCAAATGCTGGTCAATGTAAAGAAAAGAGCTGAGCTGGAAAATAATCTGATCCTGGAAAGAAGAAAATCGGATATGGCCAATCATGCCAAATCCGAATTCCTGGCCAATATGAGCCACGAGATCCGCACCCCAATGAATGCCATTCTGGGGTTTAGCGAAGCACTTTATTACAAACTCGATTCCCCGCAGCATCAAAGAATGATCAAGTCGATCTTAAACAGCGGCAATCTTCTGATGTCGCTGCTTAACGACATCCTTGACCTTTCCAAGATTGAAGCCGGAAAGCTGGATGTGGTTTTTCTTCCTCTCGATATGACCGCTTTGCTTCAGGAGATTAAACTGCTGTTCCAGGAAAAAGCCCAAACCAAAGGAATTGCTTTAACCATAGAATTTCTGCCCGATTTCCCCGCATCAATTGTCCTGGATGAAATCCGGCTGAAACAGGTTCTATTTAACCTGGCAGGTAATGCAATCAAGTTTACTCATAAAGGCCGCGTAACTGTGAAAGCGTCTTTTTTATATACTACTGTGAATACCGGAGAATTAGAAATTATTGTTGAAGATACCGGCATCGGGATACCTGAATCACAATACGAAGTCATATTTGAAGCTTTTCGCCAGCAATCCGGGCAATCGGACCGCTTGTATGGTGGAACGGGCCTGGGACTGACCATTTCAAAACGGCTCGTGGAAAAAATGAACGGGAAAATTTCTGTTTCGAGCGTTATTGGCCAGGGATCTGTATTTAAGATATACTTCCCGAACGTGGAAGTAAAAAATAAGCCGGGAAAAGATGGTGCGTGGGAAAATACACCGGATATTACTTTTGCTGACTCCACAATCCTGGTCGTAGACGACTTTTCTTCCAATATTGAGATGATCGAAAGCTTACTCTCTTCAAGCAATATAAAAGTTCTGGCTGCGGGGAACGGAGAAATAGCCCTCGATATTCTGAAATACAATTCTCCCGATTTGATTCTTTTGGATATCCGTATGCCGGGAATAGACGGCAATGAAGTCGCCCAAAGAGTAAAGGCAGATCCGGACAGAAAACATATCCCGATTGTAGCCTACACGGCCTCTGTTTTCAATACGGATAACGTAGAAAAGTCAAAGAACTTTGAAGGATTTCTTTATAAACCCGTCAATAAGCAAGCGCTCTTCAATTTGCTGCTGCGGTTCCTCAAAACCGTTACAGAAAACGCTTTCATAAAAAATGAAAAGGACAGGCCGACTTTGAAATCTGAGAATCTTTCTCCTGTATTACTTTCAAAAATCCCGGAAATTGTTCGTACTCTGGATGAAAGGTTTGAGCCTATGTGGAAATCGGTGAAAGGTTCGCTGGTGCTGTTTCGAATTGAGGCTCTCGCCGATGAGCTGAAAGCATTGGCTGATAATTACGATTTTGAATATCTTGCATCTTATGCCGGCCGAATAAAAGATGAAATTGAAATGCTCGATCTGGAGGCGCTCGAAAATACCGTGGACGAATTCCCTGTGATTGTAAATACGATCAGACAACTAACCTGAACAAGAAAAGACATGGAAAGAAATATCAATATTCTTGTGGTTGACGACAATCATGAAAATCTTCGTATCGTCAGCAATTTTCTGAAAGAAGAAGGGTATAAGATCGCCCTGGCTCTCGACGGGAACAGCGCATTTAAAGTCCTGAACGAAAATAGGATCGATCTGATCTTACTTGATGTCATGATGCCGGAAACTGATGGCTATGAAGTCTGTAAAAGATTGAAAGCAGACCATAAACTGAAAGAAATACCTGTCATTTTTCTTACGGCAAAAACAAATCCGGAAGACATTGTCACAGGCTTTGAAGCCGGAGGAGTTGATTACCTGACAAAGCCTTTTATCCGTTCGGAACTGCTTGTGAGGGTGAAAACACAGGTGGAATTATATCTTGCAAGAAAAAAATTACAGGATACGATCAAAACAAGAGATAAGCTTTATTCAATCATCGCGCACGATCTGCGCGCTCCTTTGGCAAGTATTTCGATGCTGGTTAATCTTGTAACTGAAGAGACTGTAAGCATGGAAGGTTTTGACATAAAAGAATTAATGGTTCAGCTGGGAAAAATTACCAATGAAACGGAATCGCTCCTGAACAATCTCCTGATATGGACTAAATTACAGTCAGACGCAATACTATTAAAGCCTCAGCAACTGGCAGTTTTCCCGGTATTGGCCGATTGCTTAAGCCTGCTGGAAGGCAACCTGAAGGCAAAAGACATCTCCGCAGAACTACACATCAACAAGGACCTGACTGCTTATTTTGATGAAATTACCATTCATACCGTTCTTAGAAATATCTTATCAAACTCAATCAAATTCACCCCTGAGGGCGGCAAGATTTTTGTGAATGCTGAACTTGCTGACGGCAACAAACTGGCTGTTAAGATCAGCGATACGGGTATAGGAATAGCTGAGCAGGTTTTGTACAAAATTTTTGACAACGACGAAACGTATTCCACCATTGGAACAAAAAATGAAAAAGGAAGCGGTCTTGGATTAAAGCTTGTTAAGGATCTCGTGGAACAAAACAAGGGAAGTATTCACGTGGAAAGCGAGCCAGGAAAAGGAACACTGTTTGCTGTACTCCTGCCTGTTGTCCCTTAATCATCCATTCGGGAAAAGTGAGCCTGCCTCGTTAGTCAAAGATCGTTGTCCAGTTTTCGGAATGATAAGCATCGAAGCAAAGCTTTAATTGGGCTTCGGTGGTTTTTTCAAGGGCCAGAGGGGGAAATTCACCGAGGCTGAAATACCCGCTTTCGATGGTCTCATGATTCTTAACAAAAGTGCCATCGATCAGTTCGCACAGCACAAACGCCTTGGTGATGCCAAAAGCATACAGAGGCGTGTTGTGCAGGTTACGGTCCTGAAGCGCAATGAGCTTGACGGCAACAACATCAAGTCCGGCTTCTTCCTTAACTTCTTTAACAGTATTGTTCCTGATTGACTGGTTTACATCCACCCAACCTCCCGGTAAGGCCCATCTCCCGTCGCTTTCCTTAACAAGCAGGATTTTCCCGGCCTGAAAAATGGCTGCCCGGGTATCCAGTTTAGGAGTTTGAAAGCCTGTTTCACTGCAAAAAACATCCTTTATATAGTCGAGCGGTTTCCCTGTTTCGTAGTGCATGATCTCGGCCGATAACTCCCTGATACGCTCAAAACGCTCCAGATCAAAGGCATTTT
>JBDKTZ010000541.1:0-15341 GCA_039679975.1 Prolixibacteraceae bacterium | reverse complement strand
CAAAGCCCTGCTTGTCAAAATCCAGGTAATACTCATACAGGGTGGCGCTGTTCCAGCCGGTGGAGCCGGTAATTTCAATATCCTTGACCCGCTCGTTTGCGGAGAGCTTTTTTGAAAGCAGTTCAGCGTAACCATATAACTGGTCATAGTTGTAGCCTTCCAGGATAATGCGGCTGTTCTTGAAACCCGTATTCAGCTCGTTCGAAAACCCGCGCCCCACCCCGTACACTGCCCAGTCAAGACCTCCCAGGCTGATCGCTTTCGAGGTGATCTCCTCTTTCAGAAAATACGGGAACGAGCCGTTCTCCGCATCCGGTTTAAAACTGATCCTGATCGAGGAGTTGTTATAGGAACTCACCGAGGTTTCGAATAATTCGATCTCATCGAAGCGGCTCAAAAAGTTTTCCATCTTTTCGATGGCTTCGTTGAGCTGCTGTACCGTACAGCCTTCAGGCATCTTTCCCCGAACGTACAACATCGTTCTGGAAGGTTCGGAGTAAAAAGAGCTCTCAAAAACATATTCCGAAAACAGCCGGAGCGATCCGCCAAGCACTTTCTCCAGCACCGGTCTAACATCTTCGGTAAACCAGCTGCTCCCAAGGGTTTTATTATAGCGCTCTGCCCATTGGCCTTCCTTTTCAATTTTTGCCGGCAGCCATTGTACCGGGATCCCGAATCCCAGGATAAAGAGCAGGATAAAGGCCCATTTAAATCGTTTACTCAGGCGGATAAACCGCCCGTAGAAACGGGTCAGCCTTACCGTCCGCCGCCTTCTTCTAAATTGCCTGACACTGCGGTACGCTTTCATCCGGATCTTTTCCATCAAAGCCGGGATGAAAAACAGGGCCACGCACAGCGATACCGACAGGTTGACGATGATCACCCAGGCAAACTCGACCAGGTTCACCCGCTGTTCTTCCTTTAAGAAAAAGATCATGCACAGGGCCCCGATCGTGGTCAGCGTGGCCGCCAGAACGGCCAGGAACGCCTTTTTATTTCCCTGGTGCAGGATATGGTCGATCATGATAATGCTGCTGTCGATGATCATGCCGAAGGAAATGGTAATGCCGGCCAGGGTATAGAGGTGGATTTCGATTTTCAGCAGGTAATAGAAGATGCAGGCCACAACCAGGTTTGTCACGATGCTGACGGTGATCAGAAACAGGTATTTCAGCCGGCGGCTGATCAAAAGGACAAAGGTGAGCAGAATGACCAGGGAAAGAATAGTCCGGGTAAAGACCTTGCGCAATTCGTCGCGGATGTACTGCGTCGAATCGTTTGCCAGGAGCAGTGAATAGCCCGGGGGAAGGGCCGCCTGAAGTTTTCCGGTCGTTTCTTTTATTTCCTTTGCCAGTTCCAGATTATTGACTTCTTCGCCGGGATAGATCACCATGTTGATCGTGTTGAGCCCGTTGATGCGGAAATACGACGAAGGTTGTTGTTCCTGGTATTGAATGGTGGCCACATCGCCCAGAAAGATGATCCTGCCTTCCGTCTTTTTGACGGGAATGCGCTGCCAGCTTATGCTGTCCTGCACACCGTTTTGCAGGTAGATACCCGTGATGGTGCCGTTTTTCTCCTCTACGCCCGAAACAAAACCCTGTCCCAGGTATCCTTCGCCGAAATAGTCCCGGATCCCGCTTACCAGCTCACCCGAGCTTATCCCGAGGGTCTGAAGCCGGTCGCTGTCGAAAGTGATCTGCCATTCAAAGGGCGTCGATCCGTAAACCCTCACCCCGCTGATCCCTTCCAGCAGCGAGAGCGCGGGGACCAGGTGGTCCTCGGCATATTTCTGAATAAAGTATGGGCTGGCGTTGGCGTTGAGCGTGTAGGTCATCACCGGCTCCACGTTCTGACCCCCCGTTCCCATCGAAAGCTCAGGAAAGGAAACCTGCTCAGGAAGTTCGGGGTAAGCCTGCCGGATAAGCGAGGCGATCTCGAAACGGACGGCATCGGGGTTGACTTCCTTCTTGAACGACAGGCTGATGCGTCCGCTCCCTTTGGCCGAGACCGACGAAACTTCCCTGATTCCCTTTACCGAGCTGAACAGTCCCTCGAGCCGGGAGGTCACCTCCTGTTCAATGACGCGCGCCGAGGCATCCGGCCAGTAATAGCTCACCGTCAGCTGCGGAAGCGAACGCGACACACTCAGTTGCACGTTCAGCAGCGGCATCAGTCCCGCTCCCATGATCACCAGCAGCACAAAGACCACGATCACGGAAAACGACGGCAAACGATATGAGGTTGATGGTTTCAAAGCAATTTCAGGTTACAGATTAGACGGAGACCGGAGAAGGGAGACCGGAAGAGGGTAACAAGGTTGCAGGGTGCCAGGGTTACAAGGTTTAAATGTACTGTATGCCATACTATTTCACTCATAGGATATGATAATTCTCTTGTTATTTTCATAAATCATCCAGTTTCCTTTTCGTTTGTTATTCACATAGTTTCCAAACGCAATGGTATCGTTATCTGAACTCATCTCCAGAAATGGACCGTCTTTTAATCCATACTTATAACTTTGCATAAATTTGATTTGCCGGGACGGGCTTCCCACACTATCCGGATCAAAATAGATCATCCAAATGCCTTCTTTCGAATTGTTCACGTAATTTCCCGTCTCCTTGGTAAACAAACCATTATTGCATCTTACTTTTAAAGTAGACTTACCATTTTTAATGTTTGGATTATCTTTTAAAACATGAAATATTTCCATACTTCCTTCGGATCCGCTACGAATGACTTTTTTTATCGCCTGTGCATTTGATGAGAGATCAAATAGTAATAAGAACCAAAAAAGGACTAATATTCTCGTTGTCATAATTAAATATCAACTTTTAATCTTTAAAAATTTCCATTTTGAAGGTTAATTTATAAAATCTGGCTTCTGTATTAGCTTTAACAACTGCATATAGCTTCTGAGCTCCAATCTTGTTCTTGATGTTATATGTGAGGTCGATAAATCCATTTTCTCCCGGCATTATTGTGTCTTTTGTAAACTTAGTGTGTCTGTGAAGTAAGTTTCCATGCTTAGCCCTTTTCATTTCATTTTTTTAGCTTGTTAACAAACAGTATATTGTGAGAATATTTTGCGTTTTCTATTTTATCACTAATCGTATTAAGTTTATTTTGGGTGATTTTATTCAGTTTATGAATATCTTGTCTTTTAATTTCTTCCTGAAGCTGATTCTTGGAAAAGACAAATGTGAAGTAACCATCCTTGTTATTGACATAATGCCATCCGTTAAACATAGCACGAAAATTCATATCTAATGTTCCCCAGAAGTCATTCGTAATAGCATTAAAATAATAGGCTTGCCTACTATCTTTATCGATTATGAAATACCTTTCTATATCACAATACAACTCAAATATAATATACCTATCACTTACATACAATAGTCTCTTTTTTTCTAGTATATTACCTGTTAATATCTCTTTTTCTGCTATACTTCGAGATTTTGGTGAATTCTCAATTTGTGCATTAAAGTCGTTGATGTTTTTTGTGGAATAACAATATAAAAAAGGTGAAAACGTATTGCTTTTTAGATTATAATAATAAGACGTATCATTTGCATATAAAAAACTTAAAACAGGCATATCACCCCATTTCAAAATTTTACCTGAGCCGCTTACGTAGTTAAAAAGATTATTTGTCGACCGACTATTTATAATATATTCAGCTCGCGGAGAATGTATTGACTGAATATATCCCCAAATATTTTGCTCATTGGAGTATATTACAAACATTTTGTCAGTATTGAAAAGGACAAAATCCATTGGTTCCTTAAATGCTTTAGGAATATTTACCACATTAAAATCATAAACACTATATTTTAATAGCTTTAAGCCACAAACCAATAAATAAATCATATCTTTTTCATCATCGATTTGTGCATATATTGCACATAAATTCTTATCATTTGGTTTATTTGAAGGTATTAATCGTTTGATAAATTTTCCATTTCTGGTATAAAGCAAAGCAGGTCTTGACCATGGTAATACAACAATGTATTTATCAGAAACGAAAGTTCGTTGTATATTGTAATCCTCATATACCAGAGTTGAATCGTTCGATAATGCAACAATTTGGCTATATTCTGCAATTTCACTCAATTTAAGGGAACGGGTATCTTCTATTTTGGCAATATTGCATAAAACAAAATCGTGTCCCTCAATTTCGGAAATTTTTATAGGAGAGTTTTTACAAGCTTCTATCACAACAAATATTAATACAAAATTTATAATTCTATTCATTTTCAATTTCTTTACTTCCCTAATATTGCATCTTTATACAATTTTAGTATTTCTCCGGACTTGAGAAGATTACCAACAAGGACTATTTTACCAAGACTATCAATTAGCATTGTATTTAAAAGGTAATTATCTGGAATTTCATTTTTTAGGGTATAGGCGTTGCTGTAATCATAAACCACCGGATACTCAAAATTTATTTCGCTTTCATTCATTAGTTCAAACCGTGGATAATTCTCAGCATAGACAAAAAATAGAAATCTCACTTTTCTTTTCGGAAATTTGTTAATTATAGATTTCCATTCTTTCAGTTGATTTACGCATGCATGACAATCTCCGTTTATTGATGTAACTATTCTCAGTTTCGGAAAATTAACAAACTCCTTTGAGACTAAAAATGAGTAAGTGCTATCCTGCTCCAAACTCTTTACATTGAAAGAATCTGGCATACAGATTGATTCTCCTTTTTTATTTTTCAAAAAAGAACGAATTTGCTTTGTCCTTGAATCACTACATTCAAAAAATCCAATTGCAATCAATACAACGATCAATGCTTTCATCGTGATTTAAATTTTTTATAAAACATCAATTTTTACAAGTTTATATTTTTCACCAATCAAAGCAATGCAGTAAAGAGAATCATTCTTGCAAACGATTGCATAAGGTTCAAATGAAATATTATACCTATTATTGGGATTTCCTTTCCAATCAAAAGTTAGAATGCTCCATTGAGATTTGTCTCCTTCTTGAATTTTATAACATACAAAGATTTGATTGTTTGAACCGGTAATCTTTGCAGTAATGCGATTTAAAGTCCCCCTAACCCCAGGAACGGGTACATTTTTTGATATTTCCCATTTATTGTGAGCAAAAGTCTTTCGTTCAAGTAGTTTCAATTTGGTACCTTCTAAGTCCATAACATCAATAATATAGTGCGATGACTTAAACGAAACATACCTGTTTGAATTCGGTTTTTTTACAATATGGCTGTAATATGCTCGCTGCATAGCTTGTTCCGGGAATTTCCCTTTTTTTGGACATTCAGGATAGTCTATATAAGAATATGCAGTATCTTTATACAAATCCAAGACTCCATAGTTTTTAACAAATGGTGTATTGCCGTTGGTTACAAAAATTGAATCATTGAATGGGAAAATGTTGTTAATAGCTGGTACCTTCATCTTTCTGTAGCAAAATATTGTATCATTTTTCATTTCAAAAAATGATATTCTTTTTAGCATCCTATCGAAAACAACAAAAGTTGTATCGGTTAGCGGAGCTAATCCATAACCATCAATAAATTCATCGGGGCCCCTTCCTCTGTTACCAAATTGAAATATCCTTCCAGACTCGTTTACAACCGTAAATATTTTGTCTCCTTTATAATCAGATATTACAAAGGAATTCTCAACTTTCAACAATCGTATTGGGTAATATAACAAAAATTCAGGGATACTATCTATCTCGGAAAAAGTGGCCTGCCCTTTATCGTTGAAATTATCGATAAAAGGGATTTCTTTTTTACATCCCCATAATAACACTATAACGGTGATGGCAAAATATCTTTTTTTCATTCTTAAGATATAATTTATGCAGGGAAGGATTATTTTCTTCCCTGCAATTTATAGACTCAACAAGGACCGTTACAATCGATAACATGTTTTTCTATTTTGCCTGCTCCTTCGCATTGCCATGAGCCTGTATAACCAGAATTTGCCCCTCCACACCCCGTAACACTATAATCATAACTCCAACATCCCGATTCATCTCCAGGGCAACTGACACAATTACAGGTAAGTCCTCCACTTTCTCCATCAGCTAAAGCTACTTTTATTAAAGTATCCAAGTTCAAATCATTACTATTGCTATTTAAGTCAATTGACAGAAAATTGACAGAAGCTAAAACAAAAGAAAATAGCATTGCCCTTATTTTCAATTTTTTCATCTCAATAAATTTAAAATTCATGAATTCGTTAAAAACACGTTATTACTTTCCCATCCAACAGGAAACATACAGTTTCTTCAGCTGCTTATTTTAATATCTTTGCTCCCCGAAAGGAGAGCTACCAAAACTGTTGTTTAATGAGCATTGGACTAAGTTTAAGTGGTTTTCTCCTTTTTTGTCTTCTTAACCGGCTAATAAGTCGATGCCAAACATTGCATATAAATATATAAAAAATAAATAATATAAAAAACATTCTTCTTAGGAAAACAATTTCTTTTTATCACCTTTGATTTCTAACCGAAAGATTTCAGGTTGCTGTCATTGGTGTTAATCTTGCATCTGTTGACGAATTCCTTACTGGCGACTAACTTGTTTACGACTGTTTTATTCCTACTAAAAGCTAAAGCTAACAGCTAACAGCTTTCTCTGTCTTACGACTTACGACTTCTTCAAATAGTAATAGGCCAGCGGCACCAGAAAGAGGCTCACGACCGTTCCCAGGGTCATTCCCCCGATCACCGCCAGGGCAAGGGGTTTCTGCAGCTCCGAACCCAGGTCTTTGGTAAACAGCAGCGGCATCAGTCCCGCTCCCCCAATCTACAATAGTACAACCGCAGGTGGTCCTAACATTATCAATCATTAACGCTGTCTTACCCAAATTAATAAATTGAAAATGGCATGTCACCGGTTTTTTAAAAAAAACGTCGCCAAAATTATATTCTTGTCGGGTAAATAGGATGACGGCTTTAGATTGATTTTCTGGGGGAGAACAATTAATCCACAAAAATGGTAATATCAAAAAAAGAAAACCTTTCATGTATTTTATTAATTCTCATAAGTTCGGCAAAACATGTTTAAATAAGCATCAGTTAAAACAGGAAAATTTTTATTGGGGACAAAGAGATCACGAATTTTTTTGCTTTCGTCGATTGTAAAAAAAAATAGTGTAGCGTCATATTCCAATTGATTATCCATGAGATATTCTTTTTCCAGATTTATCACATGCCAGTCTTTAAGAACTTTTTTGGTGTAATATTTAAATTCAGTTTTTGTCTCAAATGTACCGATGATTATGACTTTACAGATTAATTTTCCTTTAAACTTATTCATTGAGAGAAAAATATCTTCTATACATTTCTGACAGCCTTTAGTGTTTAGTCTCAAAATGAGACTTCCGTCAAAATTTATTGTGTCAAGCAATCGACCTTCTATCAAAGTTCCTTCATAACTGCTTTCCACTTGCTTTTGATATATAAATGACTTAATCAACTCCTTTTGTTGCTTTTTATTTTCTTTCACTATTTGTCTTAAGTCGTTAATTTTAGCATTTTGCATAACAGTTCTTAGACCCAGGAAAACATCAAACGAAAATAATAGAATGATGATGATCGGAATGAGAATTTTTCTATTCATTTTAACTTGTACTGGACAATTACAGGATTATCTCCTTCTCTCAAAGCAGATAATGAGGAAGTCAATTTTTCTGCCTCGTTCATTTTTATCACTAACTTTTCAGGTTCTGCAACCGCGTACATTGAATTATCATTCATAAACAAGGGCATGAAAAATTTATTCCACCCGTCTTGTTCCGCAGATATTTCTATGCTTTCGTGCGAACTTTTGTTGTAAAAAAAATATTCGAAGCGCCTCTGATGCTGATAAGATAAAAACAACCAATCTTTATTTGTAAGAAGCCGGTAAAAGCCAAGAAAATAATTCGCCAAGGCATCTTCAAAAAACTTGACTTGCTTACCATTCTTAGGAACTTCCATTATGTTTAAATCTTTTTTCAGTCTGTCTGGTGCTGTTCTGTTTCCGAAATTTAGTTTGTACCTAACCGATATATTATTGCCGTCAAAATTAAAAATAGATCCATTAAGAGGTTCGACAAACAGAATACTTTTGTCTGACTCTTTCTGTATAATATAAGAAAACTCCAGCCTAAAAGAAGTTGATTCAATGCCTGCGATATGATTTGTAATTTTTCCCTGTTGATCTATTTTAATGAATTTAATAATTTCAGAATTTATATCTGTATCAAATTTCATATTCGGTAAATCTGCGACATAACCCAAAAGAATATTATCTTTCTCATCTAGTGCAAATGCACGCATGTATGCATTCACTCGAATTTCATCTATAAATTGTCCGTCCAAACGGTACCGGATAATTTTTTTTTGAGTGCTGTCATACAAGTATAGCAGAGATTTCGATTCATTTATAACAAACTGCTTTGGATATAAAAATTCACCGGGACCTTTTCCTTGTCTGCCAATTTTATTTAAAAACTTGCCATCATGGTTAAACGCAAAAACTTGTTTGGTCTTCTGATCTAAAATAAAAAAGCGGCCCTCAAATTCTGAGAATTGAGAAACTCCTCCCATAAGACAACTATTGGTTGTTTCTAATGGTATATATTGAACGGAAGAAAATAGTTCGGTGAATTCTACGGCTTTATTTTTTTTTGAACCGATATTTATTGTCTCGAATGAAGGATCCTTCAGTTCAGTTTGGCAGGACTGGGTGCAGATAGCCAAAACAATAATAAGCAATTTGAAAATTTTGTTTCTCATGATCCATGCTTATAAAAAATGCCCTTAAAAATACTGATATATGATTTTATCACTTATTCATTGCACATATGAAAATTACAGGATTATCCTTGTTTTTCATTTTAGACAATAAACTTTCTAATTTCTTTTTCCTTTCAAAAGAAACTTGATCATTAATCTCAAGTTCTCTTTTTATATCCTCAAATCCCGCTGAGCAAATCAGATTATCACCATCTAAGCAACATGGATAAAAATAAGGCTTCCTCTCTTTGTCAGACCAGAAGATATTGGAGGACTCGGTTAATCTTTTTTTAACCTTATTATACACTATCGTTCTGGTTTTAAATGGGGTAAATAATACTATCCATTTTTCATTTTCAAAAAAATGAACGAAAAAACTGGCGTAATCATAGGTAATAGTATTCAGAAGTTGCATTCCATTTTTGTTAACGGGCGCTTTCATATTTTCGATCGCGGATAATATTCTTTCGGAAGGGAAAAAACCAGAATAATCAATTTTATACTTTACCGATACTTCTCCATTTTTCAAAGAATAAATATCAGGTGTGAAGGGTTCTACGAAAGAAACACTTTCCCCAAGATCATTTAATATATAAGTATTCGACAGATTAACATTGTCAATATTCTTATTTCCTAAAATATGTTTTTTTTCCTTGCCTTCAGAATCAAAGATGAAAAATTTTAGTTTTTTTTGTTGTTCTGAGTTAATCCTGTCATTTTTTTTGTCCGCACAATACCCCCAATACTCTGACCTTGTTTCTCCGATGCCAGTCAGGTATCTATTTAGTTTAATCTCTTTAATATATCTGCCTTCGGTATCAAAACTTATTAACTTTTTCATTGGCGCATCAAATAGCTTAACCGTTCCTTCATTATTAATATAAAAATATCTAGGCCTAATGTACTCACCTGGACCTCTGCCAACGTTTCCAATTTTATTTAAAAATTTACCGTCCATATTAAATACGAGTAACGAATTTAAGTTAAAGTCCAAAATGAAAATTTTATTATCAAAAAGTCTCATTTGGTCTATTTTAGTGATTAGACAGCTTGTATTCGTTTCCAAGGGAATAAACAACGTATTTTCAAATATGTCTTCATAGATGAGCTTATTCTCCTTAAAATTAATTTTAATATTTCCCTCAGTATTTTCCCTTGTTTCATTTCTGCCACATGAAATAAATATAAATGCTAAAATAAGCGAGGTAAATTTTAGTATCATAATAATTTTTTTAAATCAAACAATAATGAAAGAGGTTATATTGCTCCTCTGCTTCCGATGACTGTTGTTTTTACTAATCACCTTGGTGTTAATCTTGCATCTGTTGACGAATTCCTTACTGGCGACTAACTTGTTTACGACTGTTTTATTCCTACTAAAAGCTAATAGCTAACAGCTTTCTCTGTCTTACGACTAACTACTTACGACTTACGACTTCTTCAAATAATAATAGGCCAGCGGCACCAGAAAGAGATTCACGACCGTTCCCAGGGTCATTCCCCCGATCACTGCCAGGGCCAGTGGTTTCTGCAGCTCCGAACCCAGGTCTTTGGTAAACAGCAGCGGCATCAGTCCCGCTCCCATGATCACCAGCAGCACAAAGATCACGATCACAGAAAACGGCGGCAAATGATATGAGGTTGAAGGTTTCAAAATGCAGGTTTTAGGTTATAAGGTGAAAAGACACAGCGCATAGCGTAAAACGGAGACCGGAAACCGGAAACAAGGTTGCAGGATGCCGAGTTTAAATACACTCCGTTTGCAAGAATGAAAACAACCAGAAATATGTTAATGAATCCGTTCTTTCTCATGGCTTTTGTTATCAAAACAAATCCTGAAACCTTCTGCCCAATGTCCTCCCCCCCTTGTGGATGATATTGTTCCCCCGAATCTAAATTCGGGAATTGCCAAGTTATACGGAAAGTTAAAACTACCTCCACGAACAGCCTTACAGGGTATTTCTGTAATAATAACAAGCGGAACTTTGGGACCTTTCGGATTTTTCGATGGACTCTTTTTATAGTAATCCGGATCGTACCAGTCGGAACAGAACTCCCTGACATTGCCAGACATATCATAAATGCCCAATTCATTAGGTTTTAGCGATTTCACGAGACATAAACTTCTGACATTACCTGATGTTACCCCTACTTCATCGATATTGTTGCTTCCGCTGTAAACAAAACCTTTCGATTTTGTACCCCCTTTGGCCGCATATTCCCACTCCGCTTCAGTAGGCAGCCTTCCTCCAAAATACTGACAGTATTCGTCTGCAGCCTCCCAAGAAACATTATTGACTGGAAAATTTTCATACCCTTTAATAACAACATACTCTCCATTGACATATTTTATGTAACAATACTTGTCTTTAAAGTATATTCTCTTTATTCCCTCCGACTCTGGAAACTTCATTTTATTCAGAAAGTCACAGTATTGCCGGTTAGTAACTTCGTGTACCCCAATGTAAAAGCCATCAACATACACTTTATGGGCAGGAAATATATCTTCATGTTTGTATCCTAACGGATCGATTTTTCCGCCCATAATAAACCATCCGCCCTGTACAAAAACAAGTTCATGTCCGCCGACCTGCATCGCCTGCGACCATGCATTCATTGATGTGCAAATTACCCAAAGGATAATAATCCATTTCTTTTGCATACCTTAAACCTTGAATTCGACAAACAACAGGATTGGATTTGAAGTCATATCCAGTTTATCTACTGTATCAAAAACTTCCGGGTTACTGCACTTTTCCTTTTCAGGGTCGAAGCTTTCCAATAGCCTGGATATTTTAGAATAATCAGTTTCTATGACAAAGCCTTTCTCCCAAACTCCAAGAACCATAAATGATCCGTCACACCCGCACGAAGGGTCAATCTCGCTGCTAAATACTTTCGACTGGTTTGACTTCTTATCATACAGCCCCCAGTAAGGCTTTTTGTCATGCGTGAACTGGCATAAGATCATCTTTTCACTCTCAAAGTAATTTACCAAATAGACGTATTTATCAAATATCTTTTTACCCTTCAAAAAAGCATTTTCCAATTCATCGCCGGGCATTACCGGATATGGAAAATCCAACGTATACACTTGCCTGATCGTATCAGCCCTGATTGAATATACCAGGTTGGTATTTATCTGCCGGTAATGAAAGGCTTTGTTCAGTCGGAACATAGATGTTGGCGTTCCCGCCCCCATACTGACGGCTTTCTGAAACGGCAAGGCCGAATAGACTAATTCACCTTTTTCGTTATAAACTTCGATATCATAACTATTCCCTTGTTCCGTCATTTTGGATGCTTTGGTACTTATCACGGTGTAAACATTATCCCCGTCAAAAAAATATTTAAACTCTTTTCCCCATGAATCAAAGGCTTGTTCGCCGATATAGTTCGAATTGAAGTCGTAGTTCTTTATCTTACGTAACCCGGGATCCAGGACCGATATGTATTCGTGAACCGGGTGGATATCGAAGTCTGTCATACTTTGGTACTCACGCGGGCCCCCTCCCTGGGCATCCAATTCACTGATAAATTTTCCTTCTTTGGAAAAAACATAAAGGTTTCGGCGGGGTCCAACATATTCCAGGATAAACATCTTATCCTTATGGACAGCCACTTTTGCGATCCTTGTGATATACGCATGTTCGGTTGTTTCAAGGGGTACGATGGAATAAGAACGGATCACGCCGGCTACGGGATCTTTGGTCAGGCGCTGAAAGCTAAAATCAACTTTCCCTTCCCTGCCCTTTTCGCTTTTGCATTGCATTAAAAAAGCACACAAAACAATGAAGCAGATGATTTTTTTCATAATAAAATATTTACATTTACTAGGAGATTAGATAAACTAATCTCCTGGATTGAGTACTAAAAATTTAATACATAACAACAGTTTGTCCCCCCTGGGTCACAAAATTCCCAACATTGAACAAACCAGAAGTAATAATCTCCGGGAGTAACATATTTCACTGTACAAGGTGTCCCATAGATTGGATCTCCAGGACTTTTGACACACTCACTGTCAGCAGTAGCTTTACTGCCCATCAATGCCAGGTTCACATTACTATCTGTCTTGGGAGTAACATTAAACGAGAGATTGAATACGAACAGTGCCACGCCAAGGACAGCCAAACCGATTTTTAATTTGTTTTTCATGTTTTTTTGTTTTTTGTTTAAAATTTTGATGAACCAACACAAGTGATATTATCTTTGCTCCCCGAAAGGGGAGTTACCAAAACTGAAGTTTAAATGCCATTTGATCTTTTGTTATGTGGTTTTCTCCTTTCATTTATAAAATCGCTCCGCCGATAGCGGGTTGATAAACAGACAGAGAACGGGTTCATATCCATATGTAAAATAATTATTTTATTTTACGTTCATCAAAGTACTTATTTTCAACTTCTTCAAAATATCTGTTTGTTTCCTGTGCTTTATCAGGATCAGGGAAAAATATCATCTTCGCCTGCATATCAGGCATCAGAACAAAGTAGTAGGGTCTTTTAAACCCCTCCTGAGGCATATCGAGTATATTCTCACTATAACTTCCTGCTTTCAAAAAATTATAATTGAACGACAATTTAAGCGACATCAGGTCCCTTGGGGTCTGAGTCGTTAGCAAAGCACATACCTGCCGGGTCGTATCGTTTCGAAAAAAAGAGTTCAGATTTTCCAGTTCAGCAAATTTACACTGCTGGCATGGGACCCGGGGCAAACGAAGAATAAGAACGGGCCGATTTTTGGCCAGATCCGATATCAAGGTACTATCCTTCCAATTTTCCAACCAGACGTATCTGTCCTGGATTTTGCCCAATATCCCTGAATCACTCCTATCATGTTCTTTTCGATTCCTGCATATGAGATACACTCCGTTTACAAGAATGAAAACAACAAGAAGTATGTTAATGAATCTGTTCTTTCTCATGGCTTTTTCGAAACTGCCGAAAAAAAGATGGAATAAATAATAAGGTCTTCATAGTACATTAATTTTAGGTCAAGTGAATGTGAGCAATGGGTTTATAATAAAAGACAACTCAGTTTTCATTACCCCCTACGGCGACATGAATTTTTTATTAATCTTTACTAAGTACATGACAAAAATTTAAAATGTCTATATCAGTCTGATAATAAGTGTTTAAAAGGACTGAAGCGATCAAGGATAGTCCATATTAAAGATAGACTTGACTTTATTTCCATGCTTTTTAAATTGAGTCGGTTTCACATGGTTATGTAGGAATACTCCCACTTTATATGCCCCATGCAAGAGCAACGATAACCAACGCATCCAGGAAGCTTTAATGAGTTTGCCATTATGGATGTGAGTTGCTAAACTTGGGTAGCATCTTAAACAGCAAAGAAAAGGCTACTCCTGGTAGACAACTGCCAAAACCAGCACGTTGATATTGGCCTTGCCAAACTTCCAATTGGTACGATCCATCGGCAGGCGGTATGGTGGGCGATGGGGTAATAACCGGAAGATAAGCCGGGCAATCAGATCCGTGTCCAGCAGGAAAGAAGCCATAAACCGCTGAATCCGCCGTAACGAAGACATCGTATCGGCCCTTCTGTCGAAAACAGACGCAAGCTTCTCGAAACCAATTGTTTGAACTTTGCGTAACACACTAATAAATAAGACAAAGAACTTTACTCTGGTCAAATTCATACCCGAATGAGCATTGGACTAAGTTTAAGTGGTTTTCTCCTTTTTTATTTTTCCATAACTGGATAATAAGTTAATATAGAATATAAATGTATAAAAAATAATTAATAAAAACACATATTTTTACTAAAAAATATGTGTTTTTATTAATCGCTGGATTTCAGGTTGCTGTCATTGGTGTTAATCTTGCATCTGTTGGCGAATTCCTTACTGGCGACTAACTTGTTTACGACTGTTTTATTCCTACTAAAAGCTAAAGCTAACAGCTTTCTCTGTCTTACGACTAACTACTTACGACTTACGACTTCTTCAAATAATAATAGGCCAGGGGCACCAGAAAGAGGCTCACCACTGTTCCCAGGGTCATTCCCCCGATCACCGCCAGGGCAAGGGGTTTCTGCAGCTCCGAACCCAGGTCTTTGGTAAACAGCAACGGTACCAGGGCCAGCACCGAGGTCAGGCTGGTCATCAAAATCGGCTTCAGCCGCCGGTGTCCCGCTTCGGTAATGGCCCGGATTACCGGGTATCCTTCCTTCACCAGCTGGTTCATGGTATCGACCTTCAAAATCGAGTCATTGATGATGATCCCGGTCATGACCACCATCCCGATCATCGACATCAGGTTAATTCCCTCTCCACCCAGTTTCAGCACCAGCAAAGCGCCGAACACGTCGATGGGAATTTCCATCAGCACGATCAGCGGAAGGACCAGCGACTCGAACTGCGAAGCCAGGATGAAAAACAGCAGGGCCAGTGATATGGCAAAAATCAGCGAGAGCTCTTTGACCAGTTCGCGGTTCGACAGGATGCTCCCCGTGAAGCTGACCTCGTAGCTGCGGTCTTCGCTGAGGGTTTCCCTGACCTTTGCCATCGTTTCTCCCGCTTTTGCGGCTTCAATCTCCAGGCCAAC
>JBDKTZ010000528.1:0-8396 GCA_039679975.1 Prolixibacteraceae bacterium | reverse complement strand
AATTCAATTAGTCCTTAAGTTCCTGATCAATATCGTTGGTCAGATTGGTTGTCTTTTCCTTTACCTCCCGTGAAACGGTTTCAATATTCTCTCCGATTTTTTTTGTCTCTTCTTCCACGTTTTCCTTCAACTCCTTGATATCCTTTTTGATCTCGCTGGTATTTTCCTCCAGTTCACGCTTGATTTCATTGGCTGCTTTCCTAAATTCTCTCATTCCTTTTCCCAATGTTTTCGCAATATCGGGAATGGCTTTGGAACCAAAAAAAAGCAAAGCAACCAGCATAATCAAAACAATTTCACCGCCGCTCATATACAATATAGTTTAATCTATTCAGTTTCCAGCAAATATACAAACAAGTTCAGTACGGTCAACAGAAAATTAAAAAAGCTTAGCTGTCGCCGACAAATATAAAGCCCCGGTTATTGGCCGGGGTTTTATATATTCCTGTGTTTCTTTAAACGCTTTTCTTCAGACGAAGATTCCAGACGTGATTACTGTTTTTTCTCCAACGCTTTGTCAACCCTCCGTTGCGTATCAAACACAATTGGAGTTGCAATAAAGACAGAAGAGTAAGTTCCAACGAATATCCCTACCAACAAGGCAAAAGTAAAGCCCTGAATAGACGTTCCTCCAAAAAGAAAGATCGCAAAAAGCACCACCAACGTTGAAAGAGAAGTACTGAACGTACGCCGCAAGGTGGAATTCATGGCTTCGTTCATATTTTGTTCTCTACTCCTTTTGGGGTGAATATGCAGGTATTCCCGGATACGGTCATACACGATCACCGTGTCGTTAATGGAGTACCCGATTACAGTCAGGATTGCCGCAATAAATGACTGATCGATTTCCAATGAGAAGGGAAGCAGTCCTTGGAATAACGAAAAGATCCCCAGCACAATGGTCGTATCGTGCGCCAGAGCAACCGTGGCTCCGAGGCCATACTGCCAGTTGCGGAACCGGAGCAGGATATACAGGAAGATGATGATCAACGCAAATGTAATCGCAATAAGAGCATCCTTCTTAATATCATCCGAGATCGTTGGTCCAACCTTCTGTGAGCTTCGTCTGTATTTGGCGTCAAACTCCTGCATGTCAATATTGCTATTCACAAAACCACCTTTCTTTAATCCTTCCAGCAAGAGAGTTTCAACCTCGTCGTCCACATTCTCAGACAACTCTTCAATTTTGTATTCCGTGGTGATCTTCACCTGATCGTTCCCTCCGAATGTTTTAACTTCGGGGGCTTTACCAAAGACAACAGCCAGCGCGCTTCCTACTTCTGCCACTTTCACATCTTTGTCAAAACGGACGACATAAGTACGTCCCCCCTTAAAATCGATACCGTAGTTAAACCCGCGTGTAAAAATAGACACCAGAGAAATAAAGATCAAGCTCCCCGATATGAGATAGAAAAGTTTGCGCTTTGACAAAAACGGGATCCTGGTATTTCTCAACCAGTCCTTCGTTACTTTGGCAGTAAAAGTGATATTCTTGTTCCTGGAAAGCTGATTTTCAAAAATCAGGCGTGTAATAAAAATCGACGTAAAAATCGAAGTAAAAATACCGATGATCAGGGTTGTTGCAAATCCTTTAATTGGTCCTGATCCAAAAAGGTAAAGCACAAATCCGGTAAGCAAGGTCGTTACCTGCCCGTCAACAATAGCGGAATAGGCATTTTTAAATCCATCGGTAATCGCAATCCTCAGGCTCTTACCTCCATTCAGTTCATCCTGCACCCGCTCATAGATCAGCACGTTGGCATCAACAGCCATTCCCATCGTCAGCACAATACCGGCAATACCGGGAAGAGTCAACACAGCGCCAATCGAAGCCAAAACACCAATAAGGAAAAATAAATTAGCCATTAAGGCCATATTTGCCGCCAGACCCGCCTTTTTACTGTAGAAGAACAGCATATACGCCAATACGAGAACAAAAGCGATCACAAACGACCATAAACCACTGGTAATTGCTTCCTGTCCCAATGAAGGTCCGACCACTTCTTCCTGAATAATATGCGCCGGAGCCGGCATTTTCCCTGATTTCAAGATATTGGCAAGGTCTTTTGCCTCTTCAACCGATTCCAGACCCGTAATACTTGAACGCCCCCCTGTGATTTCACCGTTAACCGTAGGATAAGAACGAACATAACCGTCCAGTACAATAGCAATCGATTTACCTACATTGTCTTTTGTGAGTCGCGCCCAAACCTTTGCGCCTTCCGAGTTCATCGTCATAGAGACTTCCGGCCGACTGCCCATTTGTTCGTAATCCTGACGCGCATCAACGATTACATCTCCGGTTAAGGGAGCGCGTCCATCGCGACTGGTCACCTTTATTACGATCAGACGGAAATAATTTTCATCTTTGTCAACCGCCTTTGATGTCCATCTAAAAGCCATATTACGGGGGATGACCGATTGAACCTGAGGCAGTTTCATATATTCATTTACCTGAGCAGTATCTTTGGCATGAGCCGTTCCCACGACCGGACCGGGATAAGCCTGTCCCTGAGGGGTCATACTGGGAGTTAATACAGCAAACAAAGGGTTTTCTCTTTTCATAGTAGCCATATTATCTGCGGCAGATGAGTCAGCTTTCGCTCCTTCAAGTTCCTGGAGTAAAGAGCTGTCGCTGACTTTTGCGGTATCTCCCGGTTGCCTGACAGATGCCGTGTCCTTACCGGCAGTAGCTTTCCTAAGCCCGGCCAACTTTTCATTGACCTGCATCAATACCGGAAAAGCCTCGCTATTCTCATAGGTTTCCCAAAACTCCAGCGTCGCAGTTCCCTGTAACAGTTTACGGACACGAGTTGGGTCATCAACTCCCGGAAGTTCAACCAGGATGCGCCCGCGGGTCTGTAAAGGCTGGATATTTGGTTGAGCTACCCCAAAACGGTCGATACGGGTACGGATTACATTGAAAGCATTGTCGATGGCTGCATCTGTTTCCTCGCGGATCACTTTCAATACCTCCTCATTGGTGGAGTTATACTTCACTTTTTCCTTCAGTTCAAGGGTATTAAAAATAGCCGCCAGACTGGCATTCGGGTCAACTTCCTCAAAAGCCTTTCCAAAAAGAGTTACAAAATCATCCTGGCTACCTCTTTGCAGTTGACCGGCACGGCTCAGTGCCGCATTAAAAGTTGAATCGGTGCTGTAATTGGATAAAGCCCGAATCAGGTCAACAACCGAAACTTCAAGGGTCACGTTCATTCCACCTTTCAGATCCAGTCCAAGATTCATTTCAAGTGCTTTTACATCCTTGTAGGTGTATTTCTTTAATCCCAGAAAATTATACACTGTTTCTCCGGACATGGAGTCAAGGTACGCCAGTTGTTTTGCTTTATCTCCTTTCGCGTATTCGGCAGCGTCTTTTTCTACATGCCTTGACTTGAATGTAAAAGTCAGCTGGTAGGCGCAGACTAAGGCCAGCAGAATAGCAAAAGCTCTAATTAGTCCTTTGTTTTGCATATCAACAAAAAATTTAAGTTTATGTATTATTTTAGTTTTTTTTGAAAGATTTCCTGAAGGAGGAGCACCGAAAAAGATGCCATAAACAAGTTTTACGCCGCAGAATAACCATCATCGGGACTCGAATGATGACTGGCATTAAATTCCATAAAATGAATAGCACGGACCAACGGCAACCGCTTTCTTAAAGATTCGGCTTTTAACAGGTGGAAGGTTCGGCAATTATGATATTTTGCTAAAAATTCATTTTGAGTAGCTGCGAATAATAAGCCGGAGAAAAGCTTATCTGCTCCCTTTCTCAGCTTAAAATGACTAATTGGATTGTAGACAAACACATGACTGCTATGAAGGAACTGGGATTCAGACCGTTGATGCGTTTCATCGACCAGCTTTTCAGAGCCTGCATGCAGTGCGTCAAAAAATACAGCTGAAAGTACGACAGCCAATACCATCATTGCACGCAGCATCATCTTTTTTGATATGTATCTTCTAAAATTCATCCCTAAAAACAGCATGCAAATATAAAAAAAAGAACGGTTGTTTGAGTTTTCGGTTTTAATTTTGCAAATTATAATCTATTTAACCTCGGCGCCGTCCAGCCATCAGTCTTTGTTTTCCTTCTTTTGGAAAATAATTGTTGCTGACTGATAGTCAATCCGGCAACCATAAGCTTTCATCACGTCGCTTCCAAGTAAGCCGGCGATTTGAATATCCTTGTATTTCCGGTAAATATCATTAACATGAGACAAATCAATCAGGGCCACTTTCAGATTTCTAATCTTCAGCTTCCCCAGTCTCAATTTATCGATGGTCCCGACCTGTGTTTCAACCATACCTACACTGATGCCTGCACTTTGGTATTGCTCATGATCATTCTCTTTTACCAGTTTATAAGAGTCTTGCAGATTGCTGTCAAAAACAGTTTTTGAGGCTCCGGTGTCAATGATCCAGAAGATTTCTTTTCCATTGCCCAGCTTGCCTTTTAATACCAGATGAAAATTGTTCTGCTCCAATTCTATTAACTCCAGTGGAAGTATGATCATAAAATTTCAGATTTTTAAATAATGATTAAAGAAGTCTCGAGTCGCAAATAACGAATCGTCCCCGCTTCCCTTCTCCGCTATGTACCATAGGCTATTCTGTTCTTTTTCAAAAAAAATACCCCTGCGCAACACACAGGGGCAATAAAGATAAGCGAATATTTTTGACGAAGGAATCTCTTTCACAGAATGTTCATTCCATCAAGAACATCCATTACACTCTTTACGGATTGAGCCGATTCGCTCAAGAGCTTCTTTTCGTCATCGTTCAGTTTGATTTCGATTACTTCTTCCACGCCGTTTTTCCCAAGTTTGACAGGAACACCAACAAAAATGTTGTTCAATCCGTATTCTCCCTCCAGTTTGACACAACATGGAAAAATCCTTTTCTGATCCATTACAATCGCCTCTACCATTTGTGCGGCAGCCGAGCCTGGTGCATACCATGCAGAAGTACCCATCAGATTAACCAACTCGCCTCCTCCTTTTTTCGTTCTTTCAATGATTGCATTGAGTTTTTCTTCATCAATCAATTCAGTCACAGGAATACCTGAAACGGTTGTATAACGCGGCAGCGGTACCATTGTATCACCGTGGCCTCCCATCAGTAAAGCCTGAATGTCACGGGGAGATACATCCAGTGCCTCCGCGAGAAACGCCCGGTAACGCGCAGTGTCCAGTACACCCGCCATACCCATCACTCTGTTCTTCGGAAATTTTGATGTCACGTAAGAAGCATAAGTCATCACGTCCAACGGATTCGATACGATAATGATCTTGGCGTCAGGCGAGTATTTAATCACATTTTCGGTCACACTTTTCACAATCCCTGCATTAATCGAAATCAAGTCGTCGCGGCTCATCCCAGGCTTACGAGGCAAACCTGACGTAATGACGACCACTTCCGATCCGGCAGTCTTTGAATAATCATTGGTAGACCCTGTAATACGGGTATCATATTCATTAACAGGCGCAGTTTGCCACAAATCCAATGATTTTCCCTCTGACAAACCCTCTTTAATGTCAATTAATACAACTTGCTGAACGATATTTTTTTCTGCCACTATCTGGGCACAAGTAGCACCGACATTTCCAGCACCAACTACTGTTACCTTCATAATTATCTGTTTATTGTTAAAATTCGATCTAAAACAACAAAGATAACGGTATTTTACAGACTGGTTAAATTAGAATAACGTGAATCAGTCCCTTTAACAATTTAATAACTGAAAATTGAGACGCAAGACACAAGCATCAAATATCAAGATACGAAAACCAGGATCCAGGATGAAAGACAGACAGTCTGGTATTCAGATGTTCGGATATTCAGACAGTCTGAGAATCCCGTAATCCGGGAATCGGAGAATCCTATTCCCGTTTTCCGGTGTCCCGTGTCCGTTCTCCGCTGTGCCCCATGCTCTGTGCTCCATGCGCTGTGCCCTGTGCCCCGAACCTTCATAATTCCTGTGGCTGGTACAAAAGCACCCTGTCCCCCTCATTGATTCCCTTTAAAACAACCACATACTGATCATTTTCAGCGCCAAGCTCAACCGCCTTTTTTTCAATTGTGCGGCCTGATTGAACGTAAACAAAGCTGGTTTTATCCACTTTGAAGATCGATTTCAACGGAGCCAGTAAAACCTGATTGTATTTACTAAAAATAATATCATTATTACACGTCATTCCGGGTTTCAGATCCGGGTCAGCTTGATCAAGACGTATGATTACTTCAAATACGTTCATATCAAAACCACTTTTAGTCTCACCCATGTTGGCAATTTTATACACTTTCCCGGTCAGTATCTTGTCAGGCAATGCATCGACCTTAACCCGGACCGAGTCTCCCTGACTAATCTTTGTAATATCAATCTCCTTGATGAAAGTCTGAACAATGACCGAAGACATATCGGGTAAGGTAGCAAGCGTAGGCATCCAGGAATAGACCCGGCTGTCTTTGGTGATCTTTTTCCCCATAAAATCTTTATCAATCATGACTATCCCATCTCCTGGTGAGAAAATTCGCGTCGAACCAATTGCTTTCTGAAATTTATCAATAATGTTCTGAAGATTCTTTGCATTTTCCTCGTACCGTCTGATCCTCACTTTCTGTCGGTTTTGCTCCAGTGTGTAATCTCGTTTCTTCTTATCCAATGCAATCTGAGTCTTCTGATATTCCATTTGTGCTTTACGCTGTTGTGCTCCCGATTCAAACTTCGACATATCGAGGTCGATTTGTTTGTACTGCAGATCGAGCATAGCATTGGCAATCTCTTCACGTTTTGCCGTTAAATTGACGGTGCTGTCGATCACTGCGTTTTTCAAATCAGAATCAAACTTTTCTTTCTCGGTCATTCTTTGCCGCATGTTATTCATTAGTTCACTCTGATCCAATTGGGCGATAAAATCGCCTTTATTCACTTTTTTCCCTTCCTGGATTATTTCGGTAACTTTGTAGCTCCATACCCTCAATTCGTAGTTGTCCAAAGCAGAACTCAATTCTATTTTAACTGAATTCTCTCCGTTAATCTCACCTCTTCCTGTCACCACCGCTTCGAGATTTCCCAATTCAATAACCTGCGATTTTCCCGTTTCGCTTCCTTTTTTTGTGATCATGATAGCCACCGGGAGAATTAAAATAATCCCGAGCCCGGCAACAATGATTCTTGTCCGCTTATTCATCTTTATTATGAACCGCTTCATCTGACTGTCTTTAATACTATTTTTCCAGTAACTCATCATATTCTGCAGATAAGGTCTGCCGTGTAATAAAATCAAACAGGGTTTTTCTTCTTAAAGAGTAATAATAATTCCAGTAGTTACGTACTGTATTAATATAGGAAAGACGTGCACTCTCAAGATCATTTCTCGCAATATCCAATTTCACCACCTCTACTTTTCCAATCATGAACCGCTGCAATGTCACTTCATAACCTTTCCGCGCTACGGTATCAGCCAGGCCTGAGGTTTTCACCTGCTCTGCCTGCAGGTTAAACTCGACCACATCCTGCATCAGCTGCTGCTCAAAATCAATTTTGTCCTGTTCGATCGATGCTTTTGCCACTTCCCTGTTATATTGCGCCATCTGGTAACTTCCTTTTCTGCGTCCCCAGTCTATGATCGGGATACTGACTCCCAGACGAAGTCTTTGGCTGTTACCCGGATCCTTATAGACATCCGAAAACTCAGATGATGATTGATCTAATCCGTATAACGCAAAAATACTGGTATTGAATCCTGCCTCAGAACGGGTTCTTGCTACTGTCTGATCCTGTTCCATTAACCGTTGCTGATGTTCCAGTACGATCGGATTATTTTCCATTGCTTTACCAATCGCTTCTCCGGCGCTAATCTGAAGATCAGGGATTTCAGAGGGTACAATACAATTAATAACTGTATTTTTGTCTAACGACAGAAATGAATTTAAATCAGCCATAGCACGATTGACTTCCGATCTGGACACATTTAATGCCTGTTTGGCTTTCAGCAGGTTCAGTTCCAGGTTCAGCACTTCATCCTGGGTTACTGTACCAACCTGGAAACGTCCTTTTCCTATACGGTATAATGTATCAGCGCTGGACAGGTTATTTTCGGCAATATTCAATTGGATCTGGGCGCCTGCAAGATTAAAAAATTTATCCACTGCTTTGATCGACAAGGCTTCTCTGGACTCGATCAGTTCTTTTTTTGCCCGTTCATACTTGACCGGCTCTATTCTGGCCTGCCATTTCAAAGCATTATAGCCATTGAGGCTCTGTTGATAACCAATACTGATCGGTGTGCTCTGGTAAGAATCATTCTGACTGTTCCCCAGATTTTTAACCATCCCAAGCTCCGATCGTAAAAAAAGGCTGCCTCCGGTTAATCCGATGTTCTGGTTCAGAG
>JBDKTZ010000146.1:0-13871 GCA_039679975.1 Prolixibacteraceae bacterium | reverse complement strand
TGTATTTCCTCCGTTTCCCAGAAAAGACGCATCGGTCGAACCCATCTCCACTGCATAGCTTTCCAGACAGTATACGCCTGGCGGATTAAGATGCGCCGATAGACATGTTGAATCGTCACCTTTTAGTCCGAAAGCTGACCCGGGGATATTTTTCCGCCCCGCTTCAAAATACTGGAATGTAAAAAGGTGAGCACGCGAAGCATCGAATTGTTTGAGTATGGCAGGATCGGTCAGGTTCTGTCTTCTCTTCTGCCAACCGGAAGTACGTCCCAAGCTGTACAGGCCGTTAATGTACCTGAAGCCATCGAGTTTGAAATTGTCGATACCGGCCTCTTCCGCCTGCCGCCCTGCCCAGTTGGAACTGTGAATGGCAGAATAGACAGTGATGCCTGGATTGACCGACCGACAGGTATCCCGGATATCCTTCAGCAATTTATGCACAATGCTGATCCTCCAGTTAATCCACTGTTCTTTATATTTACCTGTAAAAAGCGCATATCGGGATTGGGGTGTTCCGGGATCTGGTATACCCAGGTAAGAAGAAAAGAGTTTGCCGGTATAAGGATCATATCCCCAATCCAGACTGCAGAACGAGGTCATGGTGTGCTGTTCCCAGTTCATCACGCGTACGGAAACACCCGAGAATGCGGGCAGATCTTTATAACGCGCAGCAATTTCCGCCGTTCTTCCCTTTATTTCTTGCTGCACTTCAGGGTGAGACGGATTAAACATGGCTGTATAATGGCTAGTCGCGTAGTCATAATGATTCCCATTCTTATCATAAAGGAATAACTTGTAACGTTCAGAACCGGTTTCATTATAATATTTGGTGGTCAACACACCCTGTTTGGGGCTTATATCAACGATTACCTTAAGCCCGTATTTTTGCGCAACAAGCAGCATCATCCGAAGCGGGTCTCCTGTATATTTTGAAGAATAGCGATATTCGGAAGGATACATGCCCATACCATAAACATCGGCGGTCAAAAACATTGTCGTCGCTCCCATATACCGCATCGTTCCCGCGAGGTTCCCGGACGAACGGATCATTTCTTCTTTGCTCTTGTTCTGCGCCCCAAAAGGGTCCAGCCAGCGTAGCGGTTCTTCAAACCATTTGGCAAATTCTCTTCCGTCATCTCTTTTTTTTAAGGCAGGCAACTGACCGGTAATCCGGTATAACCTGATTGCCGCGGCAGCAGCCGGTGCATGATGTTCGTTATTTCCGACATTCACAACAGCAATCCTCGGCTGTTCACCGCCAAACCGAGGCCAATACAGGTAACGCTGTGTGATAAATTTGCCGCTGTTAGGAAAAGGTTCTCCGGTTTCTACGCCGGGCCCGATAATATAATGAACGGGATCACGTTCCCTGAACTGAATCTGTATACCCCGTTGCTGATCGTCCGGGATATCAACTTCTACGATATAAACAGCTTCCTGTTGTACCACCGGCAACTTATAGGCATAATAATTCCACTGTCCGCTTCCGGTTTCGCGGTATTTTCCTACCCCTGCCGTGATTACCCGTGACGGTGTGTCCCGGTAATCAGGTGTTTCCCGGGCGCAGTTGATCGTATAAACAAGTGTTCGGGATGCGCAGGCATAGGACTCCGGTATAACAACAGGTTTTGTATCGATGGTTGAAAATTCGATGCTCCTCAACGCTTCGTCTTTGCTGATCTCCGTTCCGTCAACCTTATACCGGCAAAAAAAGCTTCCTTCCTCGCCTGCTGACACCTGAACTACTTGCTTTTGTTCGTTTTCAGACGGTGAAACAGGTAAGCGGAATGTCCGGGCCACTGTCCGGTCTTTTTTTCTGACAACTTCCAAGGTAAAAATTCCACTGGCTTCACCTCCCGTGTATACGTTCACGGGAAACGATTCGTCCACACCATAATAACTGCCTCCATAATAATCGTCGGCGGGATCCAGATCAATCCTGATATTTCTAGCCAGGTTAGTTTCCACCGGTTTAAATTCATAGCCGGTGATGGGTAACTCGGTGTACCAGTTTTTGTTTTCAAACCTGAATTTATGCAGGCCTTTACCCATCCAGATATTACCCGCTTTTTTGCGCCCAAAGACTACAGTGGAAGGATAATCGTTCAAAGGGCGGCCATCAACCCGATATTCGGCGAGGTGCAAAGTCCAGCCTGTATGAGAAGCAACAGGATCATAATCCAGTAAAAGCTCATACCAACCAGGCTTGTCCACCACAATATCATACTCAAACCAACCGATGATTCCCCCCGAATTACCTCTTTTCTTCACTGAAAAGTTATTGCTTGCCAGAATTTTTCCAAGGTTTTCCTTCTTTTCGAGGTGGTATGCGGAATAGTCTGCAACTTTCCCTTTGAGGTTGCCCGGATAAGCAGGAACCATCTGGTAAAACAACAGGAGGAAAAATACAAATATCTTCATCTTCCGGACGCTGATAACAGATTCGGATTACCCGGATCTTCTAATATAACGCTCAAAAGATTTTCTATATTGTACTTCCGCGTGATGCTAAAAAGTTATACCGATCCCCTTCCCGCCACAACTGTATAAAAACTCTCTTCCTGAAAATACTTTTCTGCCAGCTCTCTAAAATGCACTGCCGAGAGATTCATGATAGCCCGGTAATAATTTTCATAAAAACCATAATCAAGCCCATATTCGTGGACGTTCAAAAAGCTCTGGGCTAATGCGAATGGTCCGTCCAGATCGCGAAGAAACTCTCCTAAAAGATACTGTTGTACCCTTTTCAATTCTTCGGTACCTATCAGCTCTGTACGCAATCGTTGCAGTTCAAAGAAAATTTCATTCAGGGTATCTTTCTCGTAATTTTTATCCACCTCGGTCGAGATGACCAGGTAACCCGCTTCGCGCAAGCTAAGAAGATGAGCGCCAATACCATAGGTATAGCCTTTTTCTTCACGGATGTTGGTCATCAGCCTTGAGCTAAAATAGCCTCCCAGGATCGTAATAAGCACCTGCAAAGGGAGATAATCGGGATGGTCTTTCTTCACCAGGATCTTGCCAACTCGTATCGCTGACTGGATAGCCTCAGGCTTCAGTACCCGAAATGATTTTTCAGAAGAAGAAGAGATACTTTTAACAGCTTGAACAGGAGTTTTATTTTTCCAGTCATTCCCTCCGAAATACTGGTTGAGTAATTCGGTCAGGCTGTCGTCAAAACGTCCGGCAACAAGGATCTCACAATTGGCTGAATGATAACAGGACCGATAAAATTCGATCAGGCTGCCGCGTTGGATCCTGTCAAAATCTCCTTCACCTAAAGTTTGCGAATAAGGATGTCCTTCCCCAAATAAAACTTCTGAAAATTTCTTTTGGCTAAGTACCCTGACTTTTTCATTTTCAAGCAGGAAACGCTGTTTTCGCCGATTCACCAGAATCTCAAATTCCTTCTCCGGGAAAACAGATCTTTTAATCAGATCTTCGACTACCGGTATTAAACGGGGAAGATGTTTGGTCAGGGTGATCATGCTTACCGTTCCAAAATGCTGGTCAGCCGAAAGCTGAAGATAAGCGCCGTGGAAATCGAATTTTTCCGCGATCGCTTCTGCCGTATAGTGTTCACTTCCTTCCTGCAACATGGCATTGGCCAGGCCCGCCTGCAACTGAACTTCCTGCTGCCAGACACCAGCCTGGAAAATAAAGTCTATTTTACAAACTTCCTGTGTTCCTGAAAACAGCTGATAAACCGGTAATCCATTATTGAGCAATACTTTGACAGGCTGGGACAGAAGGGGCTTTTCCACTGGTCTGATTGATGGCTGAATCGTACGGTCCGTAATCATTTGGCAAGATAATTTAATTGAGAACAGTTTTCCGGTCGAAATATCCTACGGGCGGTCTCACGTATCTCTTTGCCGGATACGGAACGATAAAAATCAAGCTGATCATTGATCAGTTCCGCGCGTTCAATATTTTCCCACATCGCAAGTTCCTGTGCCATGTTCAGGTAATTCATTTGGGCCATTACATGATTGGCTTCCACTTTATTCTTCACCTTTTCGAGTTCGGTATCCGGAACCAGTTCCTCTTTTAAACGATTTAATTCGTTCCAGATTGCCTGCGTGGCCTGATCGGGCGAAATGGCTTTTGACAATTTCCCGGAAACCAGGTACAACCCTTTATCATGATCGCCGGACACATAAGAATCGAGTTCTATAAAAAGCCGTTCTTCTTTGACCAGTTTTTGATACAATCTCGAGGAATTTCCTCCTGAAAGAATATCTGAGATCAGGTCGCTGGTATAATACCCGCGGCTTCTCCGGTCGTCCATATGAAAAGCCAGGTAGATCGCGGTATCAGGAACCTGACGTTCCACGGTTTTCTTCCTGAACACCGCCTGTTCCGGTTCAACAGGAAGCATGGGTTTACTGACATTCCGCCCGGAAATCGGTCCAAACCATTTTTCAGCAAGCCGGAGACATTCATCAACATCAACATTTCCGCTCAGGATCAGCGCAGCATTATCGGGCGCATAAAACCGGTAAAAAAATGCTTTCACTTCCTCAAGCGAAGCATCGGCAATATGGCTTATTTCCTTTCCAATAGTGGACCATCGATAAGGATGCACCTGATAGGCCAGATCGCGGATCAACGCCCAAACATCGCCATAGGGCTGATTGAGATTACGTTGCTTGAATTCCTCGATTACCACGTTACGCTGAATATTGAGACTCTCTTCCGAAAATGCAAGTTCCAGCATCCGGTCAGATTCCAGCCAAAATCCAACTTCCAGATTTGCCTTAGGTAACGTCAGGTAATAATTGGTCATATCGCTGGTGGTATACGCGTTGTTTTCGCCCCCGGCCTGTTGAAGCGGCAGATCATACTCAGGTATATTCTTTGAACCTCCAAACATCAGATGTTCAAATAAATGAGCAAACCCGGTCCGTTCGGGGTCTTCATTTTTTGAACCCACATGATAGCAAACATCGATGGCCGCCATTGGCGTGGAATAGTCGGGGTAAATCAGTATCTGTAATCCGTTTGACAATTGATGACGGGAAAATCGGATCATAAATCAAATTTAAATTTAGTGTCTTCAACAAGTTCCCTGCGTGCTTGTTCGAAGTCTGTGATTAAATGCTGCATGATTTCCTGAACTGCGGGTATGTCATCGATAGTTGCAGAGACCTGTCCAATTTCCAATTCGCCTTCGTCCAGATTTCCTTCGAAAATACCTTGTTTGGATCGTCCGTGTCCTAAAAGCGCTTTCAGTTCTTCGGCTGTAGCTCCCCTCATTTCGGCCTCTTCCACTTTCCTGAAGAACTCGTTTTTTACCAGCCTGACAGGAGCAAGCTGCTTAAGCGAAAGCTTTGTTCCACCCTCTCCCAATCCAACTACCAACTTCTTAAATTCCTGATGAGCGGACGATTCCATAGAAACAGCGAAGCGCGACCCGATCTGCACACCTTCGGCTCCCAAAGCCATCGCAGCCAATATGGCCCTTCCGCTGCCTATTCCGCCTGCGGCGATCAACGGCAACCCTGTTGCCCGTCTCACCGATGGGATCAGGGTCATGGTCGTGGTCTCATCCCTCCCGTTATGGCCCCCGGCTTCAAATCCTTCGGCCACAATTGCATCGACACCGGCGTCCTCACATTTTTTTGCGAATAACGAACCCGCAACAACATGTGAAACGATAACACCGCGGTGGTGTAACCAGCTTGTCCAGGTTTTCGGACTTCCGGCCGAAGTAAAGACGACGGGTACCTTTTCGGAGGAAATCATTTCCATAATGGTTTCCAACTCGGGATAAAATAACGGTACATTTACACCAAAAGGGTTACGGGTGGCTTCCTTTGTCTTTCGTATATGCTCCAGCAAGGTTTCCGGATGCATTGATCCTGCCCCGATCAATCCCAATCCCCCGTTGTTACTCACAGCTGAAGCCAGCTTCCAGCCACTGCACCAAACCATACCACCTTGTATGATCGGATATTTGATTTTAAATAATTCTGCAATCCTGTTATGCATCATATTCTGTTTTTCATTTCTGCTCCGGCAGGAATGGATACTCCAAGAAGTGTTAACCGGATGATCTGCTATTCCTCGGCCACGGTTGGCTCGCTTCCTCCATGGATGAGCGTCCCAAGGAGTTTTGTCAGCTCTGCCAGCGAGATATTCTGATGGATTTGTCCGTTCCGGGCATATGATATTTTTCCTTTTTCTTCTGATATAACAATAGCAAGAGCATCAGTGACTTCCGTAATCCCTATTGCCGCCCGATGCCGTAATCCAAGTGAAGGATCGAGATCATGCTTATCGGTTATGGGCAGGATACATCGCGCCGCGATAATCTGATTTCCTGTAATAATCACTGCGCCGTCGTGTAAAGGTGTATTCTTAAAGAAAATGGTTTCCAGCAGCGCATCTGAGATTCGGGCATTCAACCTTTCCCCTGTGCGAACAAACTCCCGCAATTCGGACTTCTGCGCAAGTACGATAAGTGCACCGGTATAGGTACGGGCCATGTTTTCGCAGGCTTTAACCATTAATTTCACATGCTGATCCGTGACCGCGTTCAATTTGTCGGACGCAAAAAGCTTCTCCGTACTCAATAATCTGTTCACCTGATCATTACTGCCTATCAGTAATAAAAATCGTCTGATCTCCTGCTGAAAAACAACAATCAGGGCCAGCACCCCAACTCCGATAAACTGCCCCATCAGCGTTCCGATCAACTCCATATTCAGTGCGCGCACAAGCAACCAAAAGAGATAAACAATAAATATTCCAATGAAGATATTGAAGGCGATTGTCCCTTTTATCAGCATGTACAACTGGTATAAAAGGAATGCTACCATCAGGATATCGACAATATCCAAAACCCGTATGGTAATAAACAAGCTCATTTATTCGCTACCTCTTTCAGCTTCTTAAATAATTTGACAGCTTCAACAGCTTCCCGCACATCGTGTACTCTTAATATATCAGCACCTCCCAGTAAAGCCATTACATTGACAGCAATTGTACCGGTCAGGCTCCTATCCGGATCAACTTCCAGCAATTTACAGATCATTGACTTCCGGCTTACACCAACCAACACAGGCAACTGGAACACTTTAAACGAATCCAGACGGTTCAGTAAGTCAAAATTATCTTCCAGATTCTTCCCGAAACCAAATCCGGGATCAAGAATCACATCTTTTACACCTGCTTTGGTTAGTCGCTTCACTTTTTCAGAAAAATACCTGGATATATCCTGCACGACATCCTCATAAACGGGATTCTCCTGCATCGTTTTTGGTACACCCAGAATATGCATTAACACATAAGGAACGCCCAGTTTGGCTATTGTATCAAACATATGATCATCAAAATTTCCTCCTGAAATATCATTGACAATGCACTCTCCGGTTTCATCGATAATACGCAAGGCGACCCATGAGCGGAAAGTATCGATCGACAACGGAACATCGGGAAATTTTTTCCGGATAGCAACTACTGCCGGAAGCAAGCGGGTCAATTCTTCCTTGGTAGAGATCATATCCGAACCAGGGCGTGTGGATACGGCACCCACATCGATAATATCTGCTCCTTCACGGATCATTTCTTCTGCCCGCTGCAAAATGGCTGATTCGGTGGTGTACTTACCTCCATCATAAAATGAGTCTTTGCTGACATTTAAGATGCCCATGACCACCGGATTGGTCAGATCGATTAATTTACCATTTAAAGATATTGAACTTTTCCGCTTGAAAAATTTACTGGCAGAACCCGTGATTAACATAAGTCATTCAGTTTTGTGGTGTTAAACATTGCTTCGTACAAAAGTATAATAATGCCGTCAAAATACATATTTAATTCCTATTTTTATCCCAGATTGCAGGCTGAAATAAACATAAATTTATTGAAAATTGTTTAAATCCCAGGATAAAAGCCATGTCAAGTCGTTATTTTAAGAACTCAATATAGAAAGATGGAAAAGACATTGCAGCAATACGAACATATCATCAGTATATGTCAGGATATTTTTACAAAAAAAATGGAAGATTATGGAATTTCCTGGCGAATTTTACGTCCCACTTCCATTACCGATCAGATTTTTATAAAGGCTCAACGAATTCGCAGTATAGAACTGAAAGGCATGATGAAAGTGAACGAAGGCAGCCGTTCCGAGTATATTGGCATCATTAATTACTGTATCATGGCTTTGATTCAGTTAGAAAAGGGAATTTCGGAAGAGGATGACCTGACTCCTGAAGAAACATTACAACTTTACCTGGTTGGTTTTAAACGAGCGCGAGACCTGATGATTAATAAAAATCATGATTACGATGAAGCATGGCGCAAAATGCGGATCAGTTCCATCACCGATCTGATCCTGATGAAAATCAGGCGGATTAAGCAGATCGAAGACCATGCAGGGAAAACAATTATTTCCGAAGGCATCGAAGCAAATTATCTCGACATGATCAATTATGCGGTTTTTGTGTTAATAAAGATGGAGTTTGGGGAATAGAGCATGGGGCGCAGCGTACAGAGATGAAGCTTGGGCACCAGGGAAGGAACATGCGGAATGCACTCTGCAATCGGATAATTCAGCAATCTGACAATTCTATAATTAGCATTTTTACAATTTAACTCTTCTGATTTGAAAACATTTTGGCATCTTGCACGGGTTATACCGGGGCTGGTCTTTATGTTCTCCGGTTTTGTAAAGGGGATCGATCCCTGGGGATCAGCTTATAAGTTTACGGATTATTTCAACGCATGGGGTATGGATCTGCTCAGCCCGCTTGCTTTTCCGCTGGGAGTATTACTTTCTGCGTCTGAGTTCATTATCGGACTGGCGCTGACCATGAATGTGCTGATTTCACTCGTTGCGGTTGTTTCACTTTTGTTCATGATCTTTTTTACAGGCCTCACGCTGATAATCGCCCTGTATAATCCGGTGACGGACTGTGGTTGTTTTGGGGATGCCGTTAAATTGACCAACTGGCAAACCTTTTTTAAGAATGTTTTGTTGCTGTTTCTTGCGTTGATCGTGGTTAAGTACAGAAAAGAATTTATTCATTCAAAGCTGTCATTGGTCAAAGCCGTGTTCTTTGGAACTACGGTCTTTGTTTTTGCCTACCTGACAGGTTATTCATACAATCACCTTCCGATCATGGATTTTCTTCCCTATAAGGTTGGGACAAATATTCCCGCTGCCATGACTGTTCCGGCAGAGGCACCCAAGGATGTTTATAAAAATACTTTTTACTATAAAAATAAAAGGACCGGGGAGGAAAGAAAATTCTCCGAGACTGATTATCCCTGGCAGGATAGTTTGAACTGGGAGTTTGTTTCGATGGATTCAAAACTCATCCAGAAAGGCGATGAACCTGCGATCCGGAATTTCACCATTGAAACCGCTGAGGGAGAAGACATTAAAGATTATTTTCTTCTGGATCCGGGCTTTACCTTTATTTTCGTGGTTTATAATCAGGAAAAAGCAGATTCGTCAGGATTTCCTGCGGTCAGGGAAATCGTTCAGTATGCGAACGCTCAGCGGATGAGTGTCATTGGACTGACATCGGCAGCTCCGGAAAACACTGAACACTTTAAAACGGTGAACCATTTACCGTTTGATTTTTTTAATTGTGATCAGGTCACTTTAAAAACGATGATCCGTTCGAATCCCGGTCTGATTCTGTTGAAAAACGGAGTGATCATAGATAAGTGGCACTTTAATGATTTTCCTTCGGTTAAGGAATTGGAGAATGAAATTGCCTATTTTGAAAAACAATCAATTCGCGCTAAAAAATAGAAAAGCCCTCCGACAGGAAGGCTTTTCTGAATATCTTGTTGAAATTTTATTTTCCTCTTTCGAGTTCCAGCGTGATCGTCGAACGATCGCAGACTTCAGCAGGCCCCCAATATTGAATTGGTCCCGGATACAGGTAGTTTGTTTCAACCGCCCATTTTTCACGGTATTGAGCCAGATATTTGAAAGGCGCTCCGTTCAGGTCGACAAGCGCTTTCTGAATGACTGGCTTCATATGACCGTGGCGCTTTTCCATATTCATCATCATAGTAATCGGAACACCGCCTGCAATCCACTTTTCGGCCGGTGCTGTTGTATTTCGGACACTGGCCATGTAACCCGTTTTTCCGCCACTGATCAGCACGGAAGCTGTATATCCGAGTGAGTAGCAATAATCAGCGTCAAAATTTGAAGGAGCAGCGCAACGGCCCTCATAACCGAAGAAGTGATACTGAGTTCCGAATTTCCCGGTATATTCTCCCTTTGCCTTCATTTCAGACAGTCTTTTCTTCAGCATTTCGCCCAGCAGTTTTTCAGTTTCGATCAACGAAACCTGAACGTTTCCATGCGGATCACGGTCAAGTGTGAGCTGCGTGGCAATTCCTGAAGGAAGCGCATGATACACTTTGGCAGATTCGGCCGATAAAATGCCGGCAACAAACTTGTGACGACTTACCTCATCCGATAATGACTTAAATTTTTTACCTGTTTCCGATCCTTCTGCCAGCAAGTCATTCAGTTCAGCGATCAGGGTTTTCATTTCGGGCACAAATTCGATCAAGCCTTCAGGGATCAGCGCCACGCCAAAATTTTCACCATTAGCAGCACGTCTGGCAATAATGCCGGCCATATAGTCGACTATCTCTCCCAGGGTTTGCTTATTTTCCGCAACTTCTTCCGAGATAAGCGTAATATTCGGATGTGTTTCGAGTGCAGCTTCCAGTCCGATGTGAGAAGCTGACCGGCCCATCAACTTAATGAAATGCCAGTACTTCTTAGCAGAATTGGCATCACGCTGAATATTCCCGATAAGCTCCGAATAGACTTTGACAGCGGTGTCAAAGCCAAATGACGTTTCAATCATTCCATTCTTCAAATCGCCATCGATTGTTTTCGGGCATCCGATCACCTGAACCCCCGACTGAATGGAAGCATAATATTCGGCCAGTACACAGGCGTTGGTATTGCTGTCGTCTCCTCCAATAATCACCAGCGCTTTAATATTCAACGCCTTCAGTATTTCAAGGCCCTTATCAAATTGGCTGACTTCTTCAAGTTTTGTTCGGCCCGAGCCTATGATATCGAATCCACCCGTGTTGCGAAAACCGTCAAGGTATTCTGCCGTGATTTCAATGTACTGGTGATCTACAAATCCGCCAGGTCCTCCAAGAAAGCCATAAAGCCTGCTTTGCGAATTGATCTTTTTAATTCCATCAAACAAACCGGAGATAACGTTGTGACCACCCGGAGCCTGTCCTCCTGAAAGGATGACCCCTACATTAAAGGCAGGGAGTACAGAGACCTGATCAGTACGCTCAAAAGTAATTACAGGCATACCATAGGTATTGGGAAACCGTTCTTTGATCTGAACCTGATCGGCAACTGATTCAGTTCCGGAACCTTCAACAATTTTCACCGTTCCTTTTAATGATTGCGGTAGTTTCGGCTGATACTGGGCTCTGGCTTTTTGTAATGCGCTAATGGTCATATTGTTCTGATTTAAGTTTACTTTAAAAGAATTCCCAACAAAAATAAATGAAATTGCCGGCTTTAATACTGTTCTCAAAGCAAGTTGTCGCAATTTAAAGTAAATTTAAACAGATTACGAATCGAGGATATCGGATTGTCATCCTGAACACAGGGAGAATCTTTTAACAGGGATAAATTCCTTCCCGTGTTCAGAATAAGCTTTCCGAACCATACAGACGGTCACAACACCACTGTTACGGTTAAAAACCGACCATCTAATTTACTCTGGTACTGATTAGTTTAGATTCATTTCAACATATCCGGAAGACTCCGTCTTTACCGTTTTGTATGATTTCGAAAAATTCAGGATATTGTTTAAAACCTGACTCGATGGCGAAAATATTACTTCTTCGTCGTCTTTTTTTGTTTTCCCTTCCCCTAACAACCCTGTATTTTCCTCATTAGAATTACTAATCAATTCATCATCGTACTTCTGATGCAAATTAAAAAAATAAATCATACCACTAATGTAAGCAATAGGCGTTTATATTTAGGATTATTCTACCCTATCAAAACGCCTGCAAAAACAAATATATTGTTCCTTGGAACGCTATATTTTTGTGAGCAGCAACTTTTTTTTGTCAATGATCTTTCGCAAGTTAATTAAGGCATAACGCATCCTGCCAAGTGCAGTATTGATGCTGACACCAGTGCGGTCAGCAATCTCCTTAAAACTTAGGCCAAGGTAATGCCTCATAATAATGACTTGCCGTTGATCGTCAGGCAGCTCTTCAATCAGCCTTCTGACATCACTCGTTATCTGCTCATAGATCAACTGATCTTCGATGTTTTCGTCAGAAAATTTTGGAGAATTAAACAGATCGAAATCAGAGTCCTCATTTGAGGTCATTCCCAAAAGCTTCTCTTTCCGAAAATGATCGATAATCAGGTTATGCGCTATCCGCAACACCCAGGAAATAAACTTCCCATTGTCTGTATACTTGCCTGTCTTAAGTGACCGGATCACTTTAATAAATGTATCCTGAAAAATATCATCGGCGAGATGCTGATTTTTCACTATTAAAGTGATATACGTATAAACCCTGTCTTTATGACGGTTAATAAGCATTTCAATTGCCTCCTGGTCACCATCAATAAACTTCCGAACAAGTCTATTGTCATTTACTGGTTCTGTTCTGAACATCATTTCCAATTTAGTTTGTCTAAAAAGTAAATTTGTTCTATAGGCAATTGTTTTTTAATTGGTTTATACTATTTAATTAATTTTGTCACTCGTAAATTTGAGTCATTTTTATTAAAAAAGCAAATTTTCCTTTTTAAATTTGATGGATGATGATGAAAGATAACACTGCAGTAAAGGAAATATCGATTAAAGGTGCCCGCGTTCATAACCTTAAAAATATTGAACTCCAGATTCCCCGCAATAAATTTATTGTTGTTACCGGACTTTCCGGTTCCGGAAAATCTTCCCTTGCATTTGACACCTTATATGCTGAGGGACAACGGCGTTATGTTGAGAGTTTATCATCTTACGCCCGCCAGTTCCTTGGAAGGATCAATAAACCCGAAGTTGATTTTATAAAAGGAATACCGCCCGCAATTGCGATCGAACAAAAGGTAAATACCCGGAATCCAAGGTCAACTGTTGGAACATCCACCGAGATTTATGACTACATGAAGCTGCTTTTCGCCAGGATCGGCACAACCATTTCACCGGTTTCGGGCAGAGAGGTCAAGCGACACCAGGTGAGCGATGTGGTCAATTTCATCTGTAGTTTTCCGGAAGAAACAAGAATACTGATCTGTTCTCCCCTGCTTGCAAAAAACGGGCGGACGAAAATGGAGGAAGCAGAACTCCTTCTTCAGCAAGGTTTCTCGAGAGTGGAATCGGATAATCAGATCGAAAGGATCGCGGATTTGATGAAAGAAAAGCAGGCGGAACTGCATGGCAATTCATGGAACCTGGTCATTGACAGGCTTCAAGCCGGCAGAGAAGAACAAAACATAAGCCGTATGGCCGATTCCGTACAGACCGCATTTTTTGAAGGGCAAGGCGAATGTATTATTAAGGTCTATCATGCTGATCATGTCGATGAAGAAAAATTTTCAAATCGTTTTGAAGCGGACGGGATTACTTTCGAAGAGCCTACAGAACACATGTTCAGTTTTAATAATCCGGTAGGCGCCTGTCCAACCTGCGAGGGATACGGGAAAGTAATCGGTATCGATGAAGATTTGGTCATTCCAAACAAGTCTCTGTCCATTTATCAGGATGCAGTTGTTTGTTGGAAAGGCGAAAGCATGAAAAAATGGAAAGACAGGCTTATTCAAAATGCAAGCCTTTTTGAATTTCCCGTCCATAAACCCTATTATGAACTTTTGCCGGAACAGA
>JBDKTZ010000024.1:0-39430 GCA_039679975.1 Prolixibacteraceae bacterium | reverse complement strand
ATCAGGCCCTGATCTTTCAGCTCTTTCATCGCCTTGTCCACTTCTTTTTTATCCAGCCCGGCCGATTGAGCTATTTCGCCTGCCTTCATTGCTTTTCCGGAAGCCTTCATTACTTCCAGTACTTTCTCCTTGCTCATAATTAAATGGTTTAATAACGCTTCGAAATTACATTCCAGTCAAGGACCTTCCAAAAATCACCGATATAACCTGCCCGGGCATTTTGCTTATCCAGGTAATAAGCATGCTCCCAAACATCGCAGGTCATCAGCGGAGTCAGTCCGTCACGCATCGGATTCCCTGCATTTGCAGTCTGCACGATCTTTAAATCGCCGTCCAAATCCTTCACCAGCCAGGCCCAGCCCGAGCCAAAGAGCGTGGCCGCAGCTTTGTCAAAGGCCTCCCTGAACGCGTCAAATGTTCCGAATGCGGCATCAATTGCGTTTTTCAACGCCCCGGAAGGGAAGGTGGCCGGACTGGCAGAAAATTGTTCAAAGTAAAAGGTGTGATTCCAAACCTGAGCACCATTGTTGAAAATACCGCCCTCGGCTTTCTTAATAATGGTTTCCAGATCTGCATGTTCAAAAGCCGTCCCCGGGATCAGATTGTTCAGATTGTTTACATAGGCCTGATGATGTTTCCCATGATGAAACTCAAGCGTCTTTTCACTTATGTACGGCTCCAGCGCGTTTTTTGCGTACGGTAATGCAGGTAATTCAAATGACATAAATTCTGTATTAAAAGTTAGACAATTCTATAGTTTTTTACCCTTAAAACAGAAAGTACGTCAAAAAAGTTTCGATCTAAAAGGACACTGGTTCTATTTAAATAAAGACTAAATAAAAAAAGGATAGCAAAACGCCGGCAATTGGAGGCAAGATGCCTGGTAAAGCGACTTCATTTTGCAGCTGGCAAGTCAGCAATGACCGGGCAATAAAAAGCCGGCAATTCAGCAATCTATTTGATCTTTTACAAACAACGAATTAAATATTTTATTTATCATAATATGAGAAAAAAATTACGAAAAACCCCGAAGCCTCTGCCCCGGGGAAAAAAACCAAAAATCAACTAACCTTTAAACCGTTTAGCTACCTCATCCCAATTGACGACATTCCAGAATGCATCAACATATTCAGGACGCCGGTTCTGGTACTTCAAATAATATGCGTGTTCCCAGACGTCGATGCCAAGAACCGGAGTTCCTTTAACATCAGCCAGATCCATCAATGGATTGTCCTGATTCGGTGTGGATGAAACAACTAAACTATCACCCTGCTTTATTAGCCATGCCCAACCCGAACCGAAACGGGTCAAAGCAGCTTGTGTAAAAGCGTCTTTAAAATTCTTAAACGATTCGAATGAGCTGTTTATTGCCTTCAGCAAATCTCCTTCCGGCTTTGAGGCCCCACCTGGCTTCATAATTTCCCAGAAAAGATTGTGATTGTAATAACCCCCTGCGTTATTTCTTACTGCTGCGGAAAGCGATGAAACCGCCGCAAGAATTTCTTCTATTTTTTTACCTTCATGAGCTGTACCCTGAAGGGCTTCATTCAACTTCGATGTATAGGCCCCATGATGCTTCGTATGGTGTATCTCCATGGTCTTAGCATCAATGATGGGCTCTAAAGCATCGTAAGCATATGGTAATTGTGGTAATTCGAAAGACATAACTGAATAAATTTAAGATTTAAATATCTTTTAATACAAAAATAGGGTCTTGAAAGCCTGCTTCCAAATTACACAACAGTTTTTTTCATTGATATTTTCGATCATCTATAGGGATAATCAATCATATTGAAACCGGCACCTTCCCGGATAACCTACCCGTTATGCTATACGGGAACTTCCCTTAATACTGGAAACTACTGCCTCCGAGAAATTCGCGGATCAGAGATGTCGGGGGAATTTCGGTATCATCAAGATGTTTAAAATATTCGAGGAATTTCAGAAGCCGGTTCGTTTCGCTGTATTCTTCAAACGATTCAGGAACAGCTTTCAGTAAGGGTTCGGCATATTTCTTCAGAACTGCCAGTTCATAGATCAGGGCGGAATTAAACATGACGTCCGCATTTTCCTGGTAAGGAAAAATATTTTTTTCCTCTCCGCTCCGGACACTTGGCCATCGCCTGATGGTTTCAGCTGCCGAATACCCCCGGTACTTGCTGTCCCGGATAATTCGTCTCAGCAAACGGTTATCCGTCGTGGAAATATGATTTTGGTCGTCAATTGAAACCTGAGTTAATGCAGACAAGAATATTTTAAAACTCATTCGTTCATCGATTCCCGGCGTTAAGTTGGGGTTCATACCATGGATTCCTTCAATAATTAATAAATGACCTTGCCCCAAACGAAGTTTCTTTCCTGAGGGTTCCCGTCTTCCAAGGATAAAGTTAAACCTCGGCAATTCAACTTCTTCTCCGTTAAAAAGCTGTAAAAGCTGTTCATTGAAAAATTCAACGTCGACAGCGTCCAACGATTCAAAATCATATTTACCATGCACATCAAGAGGTGTTTTCTCACGTGCGACAAAATAATCATCCAGGGAGATCATGTGGGGAATAATTCCATTCACTGCCAGTTGAACAGCCAGTCTCTTACTGAAAGTCGTTTTTCCCGATGAAGACGGACCCGCGATCAGGATCACTTTTACGTCATCGCGGCGGCTATCGACGGCGTTGGCAATTTCAACAATCTTCTTTTCATGGAGGGCTTCCGATATCTTTATAATATCCCCTCCCCTGCCGGCAGAAATATACTCATTCAGCATGCCCAGATTTGGTACATTCATGAGCTCTGCGCGTCTCTTATGCTCCTTGAAAATGCCAAACAACTTCTCCTGTTCTTCTACCTCGTTCAACTCATTAAAATTGCCGGCTTTGGGAACCTGAAGTAAAATCCCGTCAAAATAAGGAACCAGATCAAAATTTGAAAGATAACTGGTAGAAGGAACATGATGCCCGTAAAAATAGTTGGCATATGAATCCAGGTAATATAGATATGAAAATAATGTTCCCTGCTGTTCGAATAATTTGGACTTTTCTTCCAGACCCTGTTTAATCAGTTCTTCAACTGCATCTTCGGTGGAGAGACCTTTCTTTTCGAAGGGAACATCACGTGAGATCCAGCTCTCCATTTCGCTTTTGATTTCAAAAAGATCGGATGCAGTGATTTTTCTGCCCAGACCCGGCAATTCACAATAATATCCCTGGCTGATTCCATTAGGAATTCTCATTTTTACCTGTGGCATGGTTTCGCGTATAGCCACATATAACAAAAAAATCAGTGAACGGATATATAATCTTCGCCCATCCGGATGAGAATAATCAATAAATTTTATGCGTTTCGATTTGACCACAACAAAAGAAAGCTCTTTTACTTTATTATTCACGATTGCTCCTAAAACAGAGTTTTTCAGTTTTATTTGAAGATCGTCTCTGATTTCTTTCAGGGTAACGCCCAGCGGGTATGATTTCGAAGTATTTGTATTTTCACAATAGATGTCAATATTTGTCATAACCGAAGTTGTAAATATTTTATACAGTCAATTCATTTTTCAGGTATTTTGCCGTATAAGAGTCTTTGTGATCAATTATTTCTTCCGGCGTACCTGCACAAAGAACATAACCTCCGCCACGACCGCCGTCGGGACCGAGATCAATAATATGATCGGCCACCTTGATCACATCCATATTGTGTTCGATCACAATAATTGTATTACCCCGGCCAACCAGCTTTTTCAACACGTCAAGCAATACCCTGATATCCTCAAAGTGCAGGCCGGTTGTCGGTTCATCAAGAATATACAATGTTTTACCAGTATCACGTTTAGCCAGTTCGGCGGCCAGTTTCACACGTTGTGACTCTCCTCCCGATAAGGTGGTCGATGATTGTCCAAGCGTAATATATCCCAAACCAACTTCCTGCAGCGTTTTTAATTTATGCAAAATTGAAGGAATACTTTCGAAAAACTCCACTCCCATGTTAATGGTCATATCCAACACATCACTGATTGATTTTCCTTTGAAACGGACCTCCAGAGTCTCCCGGTTATAACGTTTTCCGTTACAGGTGTCACAGTGAACATATACATCGGGCAGAAAATTCATTTCGATTAGCTTCATTCCGCCACCCTGGCAATCCTCGCAACGTCCGCCTTTGACGTTGAATGAAAACCTGCCCGGTTTATATCCTCTGATCTTAGCCTCGGGTAATTGGGCGAACAAATTCCTGATATCCGAGAATACACCGGTATAGGTGACCGGATTCGAACGGGGAGTGCGCCCCAGCGGTGACTGGTCAACCTGAACCACTTTATCCAGGTACTCCAGTCCGTCGATTTTATCATACGGCAATGGGTCCTGCAACGATTTATAAAAATGCTGGCTCAACGCCGGCTGTAACGTGCCGTTTATCAGACTTGACTTTCCGCTTCCGGAAACCCCCGTCACACAGATCAATTTCCCCAGAGGAAAAGAAACATCAATATTTTTCAGGTTGTGTCCCCGGCATCCGGTTAACGTTAATACCTTACCATTACCTTCCCTTCTTTGCGGGGGCACTTCGATCTTTAATTTACCCGTTAGATACCTGGATGTGAGCGTGTCTTTCATTAGTACATCCCGGGGTTTACCCGCGGCGACAATTTCTCCGCCGTGTCTGCCGGCAAAGGGTCCCATGTCGACCAAATAATCGGCTGAAAGCATCATATCCCGGTCATGTTCCACGACAATGACTGAATTTCCGGCATCCCGCAATTGCTGTAAGGCATGGATCAGACGGAGATTGTCGCGGTGATGGAGTCCAATGCTGGGTTCATCAAGAATATAAAGGACATTGACCAATTGGGACCCGATCTGAGTGGCGAGCCTGATGCGTTGTGATTCTCCGCCGGAGAGCGTTCCGGAAGCCCTGTTCAAAGCAAGGTATTCCACCCCTACATCCAGCAGGAAACGGATTCTTGTACGTATTTCCTTGATCACTTCCGTTCCGATCTTCCGCTGCCGGTCTGTAAGGCGATCTTCCAACCCGGAAAACCACTGATCCAGCTCTGAAAGATCCATTTGAGCCAGTTCTGAAATATTTTTACCATCGATGAGAAAATATAACGATTCTTTTTTTAGCCGCTGTCCTTTACACTCAGGGCATACTTTTTCACGGATAAACTGGTTGGCCCATTTTTGTGCTGTTTTTGAAGGACTATCATCACGCTGACTATCAATATATTTAATTACTCCTTCATAGGTCATCATGTAGCTGACCGAACTTCCCAGGGGAGAATTCCTGAGTGCGATCCGTTCATTGGTACCAAATAAAACTGCTTGTAAACCATCTTCGGATATCTCCCGGATCGGGGTTTTCAACGTAAATCCATACTGCTCACCCAATGCTTCTATTTGCCAAAAAATAAGCGTATTTTTCTTCTCCCCCAACGGAATAATACCTCCCTGACCAATATTTCTCCCTGGATCAGGGATGACTTTGTCCATATCGATCTCGGCAATCTGTCCCAGACCGTTACATTTGGGACAGGCCCCTTGCGGAGAGTTAAATGAAAAATTATGCGGTGCCGGTTCATTATACGAAATACCGGTTGTAGGACACATGAGCTGTTTACTGTAATACTTCACCTTTCCCGATTCATGATCCATAATCAGACAAATACCGTGACCCTGCTTCATCGCAGTCTGTACCGATTCTTTAACCCGTTTCCGGCTTGTCTCTTCAGCAACAAGACGATCAATGACCACTTCAATAAAGTGATTCTTATACCGGTCAACACGCATATTGGGTTTCAGTTCCTCCACCTTCCCATCAACACGGGCATATAAAAATCCTTTTTTGCGGACTTGTTCAAATAACTCTCTATAGTGACCTTTTCTACCCCTGACCAAAGGAGCAAGCACCAGGATCTGCTTTCCGCCCGAATGTTCAAGGATCAGCTCCAAAATCTGTTCGTCCGTATATTTTATCATCTTCTCACCCGTCTCGTACGAGAATGCTTCGGCCGTCCGAGCATATAAAAGACGGAGAAAATCATAGATTTCAGTGACTGTACCTACCGTGGACCGGGGATTTTTGTTGGTCGTCTTCTGCTCAATCGAAATAACCGGACTTAACCCTGTTATTTTGTCTACATCAGGGCGTTCCATATTACCGAGAAATGAACGGGCGTAAGCGGAAAAGGTCTCAATATAGCGACGTTGCCCTTCAGCGTAAATCGTATCAAACGCCAGTGACGATTTACCGCTTCCGCTCAATCCGGTAATTACCGTGAGCTTATTTCTGGGAATTTCAATATTTATGTTACGTAAATTGTGTACACGGGCTCCATCAACCACAATTTTATCTTCCTCATTTAAATCTTCCGTGAATTGTGTTGTTTCTGTTTCCTGCATTGCTAATTAATTTTTTAATGACCGGAAATGTTTATCCGGCAACTGAATCGTATAGCTCTTCCCCTTTGCATTGGTTAAAAAGCTTTCCCTCAACCAGGGATTCAGGATTTTTAATATTTTATAGTTTGTTCCATGCTCCTTTGCAAAAAGAGCAAAATCAGGAATGGCATTATTAATATCCATGGAGGTAGTCTTCCATACCGGATACTTTTCCTCGTCCGTCACGCGAAAGCCAAAAGCTTCAGGATTTTCCATGATCATCTTCAACGCCAGTATCCGGAATACATACCGTTCTGTTTCTTCTCCCAACAAAAGATCATAGTAATTCCGTTCTCTCTGTATACTCAACTGGCGATCAATGAAACGTCGTCCGGCATTGTATGAGGCAGCAACCAAAGTCCAGTTTCCGTATTTTCTGAAAGAATCTTTCATATAGCGGCAAAAGGCATGCGTCGCCTTCTCCAGATGATAGCGTTCATCCACTTCGGTTGTTACTTCAAGTCCATAATCTTCTGCTGTTCCTTTCATAAATTGCCAGATACCAACTGCTCCTGCCGGTGAGATAACACGCGGATTGAATCCGCTTTCGGCAAGAGCAAGATATTTAAAATCGAGAGGAATGGTATCCGCTTTCAATATCGGTTCAATAATCGCAAAATAACGCGGCACCAATTTCAGGTAACGTAACGTCTGAGAATGAAAATAACTGTTGACCAGCAGCTCCCGCTCAAGGCTTTCGCGAACATCGAAATAATCGAGCGGCACCGGTTCTCCCGCAAACGATAATGTCTCAGGAAGAGAGGAAAGAGTATAAAAGTCTTCTTCCGGTTGCTGCATCTTGTGTGGATACGTTGAAGCTTCAAAAAAATAAAGCCCTGCAGCAAGCAGTCCAATAAAAGTAAATGTCAATAATAAACGGGATAATATCTTCATCTGAATTCGTCAAAGAGTTAATCGGTAAAAATAGTGATTTTTCACCGGCAGTCAATCAGGCATGGAAAATAATAACGCAGGACAAAGGGCTGACATCACCCATTACCCTGGTCCATACTCTATGCTCTGTGTTCTACGCTAAAACCGGTAGCTCACGCCGGTATAGATACCAATTGAATAGGGTTGGAAATGAACATCCGGATTATCGTTCAGCGAGCGGAGGTAATATTTTAACTGAGGTTCTATATTCAGTTGAATTTTATCAGTTAACCGATATCCCATTCCGAAACCAATACTTGTAGAATAATTCATTCTGCTCATATCTTTTGTTTTTCCCACGTAAGAATGTCCGTCTCCGTCATTGATGAAGACTTCATTTCCCACCAGCATGTTTGCACTGAATCCACCCAGCATATGCATATTCCAGGTTTTATCAATCAGCTTATACCGTACAAGTAACGGTACTTCGACGTACCCGAAACGTTGTTCAAAATCATCACTGGTTAAAAGCATCTGGCTTTCTGCTGTCGATTCCAATGATGCAGAAACACGAACAGAAGAAGGTAATCGCTCAATTTCAATGACCCCGGCAGATCCGTTCATGACCATCTGCCCTGTCGGCTCCCTGTGCACTTTGTTATTATAATAGGTATATCCAAGCTGATCTTTCGAAGGGCTGAACATCGTATCTTCTCTGCTTCCTGATGAACCGGACGACTGGTTTAACCGGTTGTATTGCAATCCGCTTTGTACGCTCCAGCGTTTCCCTACTTCATATCTGACGGAGATACCGCCACCCAGGCCAAGGCTCTGTCTTTCGCCGGGCCCTGACATATTACTCGCGTAAGTTGCATGATACGATCCTTGATTTACAGAATAGGCAGGAGACACCTGAGCCCCAATACTCCAGCTTTTATCCTCTTTTGCATCCGGAATGGTCCCGTAATACCTTTTATTCATTTCGATGATTTTCCGATCCTCTTCTGTCAGTTTTAGCTCGTTTTCCCGTTTGCTCTTGAGTTCTCTGATCACGCCGGGGGTTTCTATTTTAACATTTGTCATCGCCAAAAAAGCGGATGGCTGTTGATAAGCAGGAACTTCCGCCAAATCTTGAATTTCCTGCTTATTTTCTGCTTTTACCGTTGCATTTTTCTTTTCTAAAGATGCTTGCCTTTTTTCCGAAGTTGCAGGTTCCTGAACAGAAGAAGACGGGTTTTCTTTGGGCTGCTGCTGTTCATGCACCTGATCTTCCGGTTGGTCCCTCTCTGCAACGACAGGACTTTCCTTTAACAGCTCCCGGTGCTCCTGTAATTGCCATCCCAAGAGAAAGGCCAGCAATACTGCCGCCGCGATACCGCCTATTCTCATCGCATACAGCACGCGCTTTCTCTTTCCTTCCTTTTGTTTCTCCCGTATTTTCATCCAAACATACGAAGGCGGAACCTGTTCAAAATCATCTAGTTTTGAACGGAATAGCTCATCCAATATGTCATCTTTGTTTATCATGCAGAATAATTATTCTCTGTCTGTTGAAAATGCCTCAATATTTGTTTCTTTAAAATGATCCGTGCCCGTGCAAGATTCGACTTGGAAGTTCCTTCCGAAATTCTCATTTCCTCGGCAATCTCCTTATGATTCATCCCTTCAAATACATACAGGTTAAAAACCATCCTGTAACGTGGAGGTAACTCGCGGATCAGCTTCATCAAGTCATTTGCCGATATTTCCGAGATAATCTCATCCGTCAGGTCCGGCAGCTCATATGACGAGATATCATCCACCGTTTGAAGCAGGTTCTGTTTCCGGTACTTCTCAAGTGAAACATTCACCATGATCCGTCGTATCCATCCTTCAAATGATCCTTCATGTCTAAACGTGTCTATTTTTTCAAAGATCTTAATGAACCCATCCTGCAAATTATCCTCCGCTTCAGTTGCATCTCTGGAATAACGAAGACATACTCCATACATCTTAGGCGCAAATAACTGATATAGACGAGCTTGAGCCGTCGACTTACCAGCAGCACAATCTATTATGAGCTGACTCAGTTCTTCCAAAATTCATCAATTGGTTAATTCAATAATTAACATTTTTTTGATTGGTCCCTTTACTCATCACTGTGATCATACCTTTTGACGGATATTCATGTCAATTGGTTGCGTGAGAAATAAAATTTTCCATACGTGTACAGACTTGGAATCAACCTTGCTTCTACGAAACCTAGTTAAACAGGTGATAGGTCAGGCCTATGGCAAAATCCAGATTCGTTTTACTGTATATTTCTTTGTACGTACCCAGGTTTTTATTACCGTTTTTGTAGGTAATCTCTTTATCAGAAGGCTTGTAAACCGTAAACAGGCCTCCCAGGTCGAGATCGAAGCGTTCATTAATATGGAACTGCATGCCGAAACCCACTGTGTTCGAACTCAGGCTGTAACTGATATCAGTCTGGTACCCCTGGCCTACTCCGGTTTCGGAATGCATAATACCGGCGCTGACTGCTGTTTTTTCAGTCAGCTGATATTCCATTCCCAGAGCCAGCTCATACAAGTTTTTGTCAATCTCATCTTCTTTCCCTTCCATATTAGCGCTCTGATCAAAATAATGGTTGAATGAACCCGATATTTTGAGATTATTCAATAGCTTGTAATCGACGCCCGCTGTGAAAATGGCCGGCAGATCATTCCTGAATTTATCTCCGTCAGGGTAAACGCCCAGGTCATCTTTCTCGGTATGGTTCTCCATTTCAAGCTTTGTTTTAAACTCATATTTCAACCCGATATTCAATTTTTCGTCAGGCTGGATGTTCAATCCGATGATCGGCGTAAATCCGGTTCCTTTTTGCTTCAAATCGACCTGACGATCACGGGCGGATGCTGCACTCGCTGTAGCCTGTGCAGCTTTAGCCGACATAACGGCCGCGGCCTGACCAAATGTTGTCCCGGAAGGAAATCCGTATTGGGCAGCCATGGCGGCAGGCATTTGTCCATTTGCCGGCTGTTGGCTGAACGCAGTTGCCCCGGCCGAAGCCTGAGCCGCCAAACCGGTCATCAAATCGCTTACAAGGATACTCTCACCGTCTTTAATCACACTAACCCCTTTTATATGTCCCTGATAATCATTTCCCGCAAGGATCACCCGAACACCAACCGCACCGCTAACCACTTCGCTAAACGCCCAGGACATATTCAACTGACCTCCCCAAAAAACGGACTCACCGTTAAAGTACAAATCGGCCGAGTATGCATCTGTCTCAATACCCGATGCCTTTAAACTGAGCGGAATCTGGGCGATTGAAGTTTCAAAAGAAGGAAGTCCGGTGTTGTATTCTGCGGTTCCTCCTCCTGAATTGGGACCAAATCCAAAAGACAAGGCCAGCTTATCTTTTTTATAGACCGCAAAGCCTGTCGGAAATACAGGTACGGAAACATCCCCTTTATAGATCGATGCGTTCAGCAACGGGAACCGGTTCTCGATTGTTTTCGTCTGAAAAATACTCTGGTTATTCAGGGCAAAATGAAAACCATCTTCCATTTTTACCACACCTGCAGGATTGAAATAGACAGCATCAACCTGCACAGAGGCGTTTCTGGACAACATCCTGACATACTGAGCGCTCTGATTGGCATTAGTTAAAATACCACCTGCGAAAATTGAGGGAACAGCCATCAGGTAGAAAATACCAAATAGAATAGTTTTTTTCATCGTAATTAAGGTTAGTAATAAACCGACAAAAATAGCTTTTTTTGTTCACAACAAAAATTTCCGGCTGAAAATCAACAATTTATGAATAATCGAATTATTTATTCATTTATTCAAATCAAGAAGGTTCAAATAAAAAACCCGGCAGTAAGCCGGGCTAACATGATGAATTTATCACTTAAAGATGAATAACCTCTTCATAAGCAGCAGCAGCAGCTTCCATAATAGCCTCACTCATGGTGGGATGGGGATGGATCGATTTAATGAGTTCATGACCGGTAATCTCCAATTTTTTAGCGACAACCAGCTCTGCGATCATTTCGGTTACATTCCCTCCGATGAGGTGCGCACCCAACAATTCGCCGTATTTGGCATCAAAAATCAGTTTTACAAATCCGTCTTTTTGTCCCGCCGCACTAGCCTTACCACTGGCAGAATAAGGGAATTTTCCTATTTTAAGTTCAAATCCGGCTTCCCTCGCCTTTTTCTCAGTCATTCCCACAGATGCGACTTCCGGCCCTGTATACGTACATCCCGGAATATTATCATAATCGATCGGATGAGGTTTCATCCCGGCTATTTTCTCCACGCAGGCGATTCCTTCGGCCGACGCCACATGGGCCAAAGCAGGTCCGTGAACAATATCACCGATCGCATAAACTCCTTCGACATTGGTTTGGTAGTAGTCATCGACTTTGATCTTACCTTTTTCGATTTCGATTCCCAGCTTTTCCAGTCCAATATTTTCTATATTGGATGTGATACCCACAGCCGACAGAACAATTTCTGCTTCCGTGATCTGTTCTCCTTTTTTTGTTTTAATGGTCACCTTACACAATTCGCCCGAGGTATCAACCGCCTCTACAGAAGCGTTGGTGAGCACTTCCATTTTGTTCTTTTTAAATGAACGTTCAAGCGCCTTTGAGATTTCTTCGTCTTCATTGGGCACAATCGTGGGCATAAACTCGACCAGGGTTACCTGGGTTCCGAGCGACTGGAAAAAATAGGCAAATTCGCTGCCGATAGCCCCTGAACCAACAACGACCATTGATTTGGGAAGTTTCGGAAGAACCAGGGCATCTCTGTAACCAATTATCTTTTTTCCATCCTGCTTCAGGTTGGGGAGTTCGCGGGAACGGGCGCCCGTAGCCAGAATAATATATTTCGCAGTATAATTTTGCTTTCTTCCATCGGAGGTAGTCACTTCGACTGTGTTTTTGGCAGTCAGCGCTCCCGTGCCTGTAATGGCTTCAATTTTGTTCTTTTTAAAAAGGAACTGTACACCCTTGCTCATTCCATCAGCTACATCACGGCTTCGCTTCACCATCGCAGCAAAATCCGGTTTCAGTTCACCCTGTATCGATACGCCATAATCGGATGCATGTCTGGCGTATTCATATACCTGTGCGCTTTTCAAGAGCGATTTGGTAGGAATGCATCCCCAGTTCAGGCAAATACCGCCCAGGTTCTCCCGCTCAACAACTCCTGTTTTCATACCAAGCTGGGCAGCTCTGATAGCGGCAACATACCCGCCCGGGCCGCTCCCGATAACTATAACATCGTAGTCCATCTGTATGTCATTTATTTATTTAAGGCTGCTTGAATTTCACCATGCGACGAATCATACCGATAATCCTTTGCATCGTTTGTTTAAGCTTTCTCAATCATTATTTTTCGACTTACAACAAAACACATCAGTCACCAAAAAAGTTTTACAAATCCCTTTTCTGTTTTGCCGTAAATATCTTTAATCCGGCAGGCAAAGAATAAATAGAGCCGGCATTACCGGCTCTATTTATCATGATCGATCAGGGCATTAATTCCTTCAGTTTCTGCTGAAGTTCGTCGCCTCTCAGATTCTTTGCAATGATTTTCCCTTCTTTATCCAAAAGTACGGAATGAGGAATTGAATTGACGCCATAAAGCCTGGCTGCCTCATTTTGCCAGTATTTCAGGTCGGACACATGATGCCATGTCAGCTTATCGTCGTTAATGGCTTTCAACCAGGCCTCTTTATCGCGGTCAAGCGAAACGCCGAGAATATCAAAGCCTTTGTCCTTAAACGCATTATAAGCTGCCACTACATTCGGGTTTTCCTGACGGCAGGGGGCACACCACGCCGCCCAAAAGTCAATCAACACATATTTTCCCCGCAATGATGAAAGAGTGAAAGAACTTCCTTCAGGATCGTTCATTGTAAAATCGGGAGCCACCGCACCCACCGCTGTTTTTGCCTGAAGATCCACAAATTTCTTTAACTCGGTAACATACACAGAACTGTCAAGTTCTGCGGAAAATGTGTCTACAAGCGCTTTCAGTTCTTCATATTCAAGCTGGGGGGCTAATTGGGAAATCGTGATGAAAGGCGCAACAACCGATTTGCTGTTTTCTTTCACAAAGTTCTTGGAGTAAACCATCATATTATCGGAAGTTGCTTCGATATCGACTTTTATCCGGTCAACTTCCTGCTGATTGCCTGAAGACACAGCCTGAGAGTATTGCTGTCGGTATTGGTTCATCTTTTTTCCCATTGCGTTCAATTCGGCCAGATATGCGTTAAAAATATCTGTTTCCGCAGAACCCGCCACTTTTGTTGCCTGAAGACTATCCTTAAACGCAGTTACCTTGATATCGGTATTTTCAAGAAAAAACTGAGCAAAATAATCACGATCATTTAACCTCAGGTAATGAAGTTCAGCGGGAACATCAGCTTCCCCTTCAAATTCGAAATTACCGCCTTTCAGGTCGGCCGTATCCAGATTAACCGGCTGTCCGGCCTGCGCTTTCACCAGGTAGACCTTCCCTGAATCCTGTCCGGCTATGTTTCCGGAAATACTGTATTTTTTCGAGCCCATCTGACAGGAAGCGAGCAGCAGGGCAAAAACAAAGAACAAGGCAAAATTTTTCATTTTTTATTTATTTATAAATTGTTTCACAACAGATGTTCCTATTTCCCGGTATGCCGGATTCGATAATAAAAGTCAAGCAACTGCCTTGCAGCAACGAATGAACTCATTTCGCCATTCAGTACCTTTTCTTCAAACCCATTTATCATTCCTTTTATTTGCTGATTCTGATAGAAACGGCTTTTCAACTGTTCATTGATTGTTTCATACATCCAAAATTTGGATTGCTCGTTTCGTTTATATCGGAAATAATCATTCCCGTTCACTTTACTCATATAATTGCCTATCGTTTTCCATATTTGATCGATTCCGCTTTTTTTGACCGCCGAACAGGTTAAAACTGCAGGGTTCCATCCTGATTCAGCCGGGGGAAACAGGTGAAGCGCATTCATATACTGCACCCGTGCCATTTCAGCTCTGGCAATATTATCGCCATCAGCTTTATTGATCGCAATCGCGTCGGCCATTTCCATGATTCCCCGTTTTATTCCCTGCAGCTCGTCACCGGCTCCTGCGAGCATCAGCAACAAAAAGAAATCGACCATAGAATGAACAACAGTTTCGCTTTGTCCCACTCCCACCGTTTCAATAAATATGATATCGAAACCAGCAGCCTCACAAAGGATAATCGTCTCCCTGGTTTTCCGGGCAACACCACCCAATGAACCGGCCGAAGGTGACGGTCTGATGTAGGCATTTGGGTCAGCCGATAATTCTTCCATCCTGGTTTTGTCACCTAATATACTGCCCCTTGAGCGCTCACTGCTGGGATCGATAGCAAGAACAGCAAGTTTATGCCCTTGATTAGTGATGTATTTCCCCATCGATTCGATGAAGGTACTTTTTCCCACTCCCGGAACGCCTGTAATGCCTATGCGTATTGAATTCCCGCTGTGGGGAATACACTTCAGAATAATTTCCTGCGCTATTTCCTGATGATCTTTTCGTGAACTTTCGACCATGGTAATGGCCTGACTCAGCACTGTAATATTCCCACCCACGATCCCTTCCACGTAATCATCGGGTGAAAGCGCTGCTTTTTTTTTGCTTTTCAGAAAACGTTTGACAGAATTTTCATTGAATGATCCGGGATGTTCAATCCCGCTGTTAACCATCAATCCCTTATACTCTTCCTCATTCTCTATATGGTGATGCTCTTTGTCAACAATCATCTTGCAAATTTTTACGAAGGTAAAATTTCATCAGAGATAAAAAAAATAAGCCGCTTCAAAACTTAAAGCGGCCCTTGATAATTTCAGAAGTATTCTTTCAGGACTCATTAACATTGCCTGAAATTCGCAAAACATTGGTCGGTCTCCTGGGGTCGTTGGTGATCACCGTAATCGTTTTGTTCTGACGGCCTCGCTTCCCTGTTGAATTGAAAATTACCTTTACCGGAACACTTTCATTCGGACTGATCACTTTTTTCGCCGGAGATACCACAGTACATCCACACTGGGTTTTAACATCTCTGATAATCAGATCGCGTTTCCCTTTGTTCTGAATGATGAATTCATACTCTACCCGGTCTCCCTGCTTAAGATTACCAAAATCGTGACTCATCGTATTGAATGAAATTGATGGAGCGGTTGTCAACTCTTCCGGTGTAAGCGATGAAAAATCTTCCTCGATAGTAGCTGTTACTCCGATTGAGTTATTATAATCTGATTTTCCATCCACATCCATATAAATACGGTGAATAACGAAGCCAAAACTGTTTATCCTGGAAGCATCATAAGTAATAATAATATTCCCCTTTTCATTCGGCTTCAATGCAGCCGGCTCAACACGAACTTTTAAGTGAGGAGGAGGAGTTCGGAACGACAGATGAACCGTAGAACCGGAATCATTAACAATTTCGAGTGTGTCACTCAACACTTCATTTTGCCTGATCGCAGAAAAATTAACATGATTTGATCGTGCTCTAACCGGACCGATCTGTCGGGGGTAAAGTTCTGAAAGCGTTTTCGGCCGGGGTTCAACCACTCCTTCAATACGAAGAATTGTCTGCGCATTATCCGCATTGGTCGATACTGTAATGGTCTTATGAAAGGGTCCCGGCCTATCCTGTGGGTTATAACTTACTTTTATAAAGCCTTTTTCACCCGGAGCAACAGGCTTCTGTGTCCATTCGGGAGTTGTACACCCGCACGAAGCCATGACATTATTTAGAATCAGGGGAGTATTTCCCCTGTTGACAAAAGTAAATGTATGTGTTTGCAATCCGCCTTCCTCTTTAAAAGTGCCAAAATCATGTTCTACACCATCGAATACGACTTTGGCCTGTGCCTGCGCCTGCATCTTGATGCAAAAAACAGCAAAGATCAACATCATCAATTTAATCTTCATATCGTACTTTTTTACGTATAACCGGAACCAAAGATAATTAAGACTATCCAGTCGATGTTCTTTTATATTGTAAATTTCCTCAAACTTTTGTTAACAATTTGTTAATGAGTTTCTCTGTGGTTTTTTTTGACTAGTTTCGCATCTTTAAGGAAGATAGCTGCAAAAGGGAATATGGGAAGAAATACAATCCGGATCGTCATTATTTTGGCCACAATTTCAGTACTTGGCATTTTACTGATACAGTTCTTTTTTTTAAAAAACACGGCCGATCTCAACGAAACCCGGTTTCACGATGTCGCCACACAGGTTCTTAAAAATGTAGCCCGCCATTTAATTGAATATAACAACAAAACTACAGGAAGAACAACTAATCCCAATATTATTGAAGTTGATCAAATTTCCAATAATTATTATGTGGTCAATGTAAATGACGAAATCAATCCGTATCTGCTGGAGCATTTTTTAATCAAAGAATTTAAAAAATACAATCTCAGCCTCGATTTTGAATATGCTATTTATGATTGTGACAGCAAAAAAATGGTGTATGGTATTTCGTTAAAAGGGAAAAACGATACGCTGTACAGGGAATCCCTCAAAACTTCAAAAAAGGCCGGTTGTGACTCAGATGAAGAATTTTTTGAGGACCATTACCGTACGAGGACCGAGAAAAAAATCTGTCCCCTCCCCACCAGCAAAAAATACACCTATTATTTTGGCGTCTATTTTCCAAATCGTTCCAAATATTACAGCAATAACATCCATACCTGGTATGTCGTGAACGGTATTTTGTTTATCGTTATTTTATTCTTCAGTTACACGCTTTTTGTAATCATCAAACAACGCCGGCTCAGTGAAGTACAGAAAAATTTCATTAACAACCTCACCCACGAATTCAAGACGCCGATCGCATCGATCGACCTGTCGGCCAAAGTGTTGGCTGATCCTGCAATCATTCAGCAACCCCGGCGGCTGAAAAAATATGCAGCGATTATCGCAGAGCAGACCCAGCGGCTTTCGCTTCAAATTGAAAAAGTATTACAGATGGCCAGTATTGAAAAGAAAAAATTACAATTGGAGAAACAGGAAATTGATTTATCTGACTTTCTGGACAAATGCGTCAGTGAGTTCAGGAACAGCGTAAGCGGAGATCATTACAGCATTGAAATGAGTATTCCTTCCGCACCTGTAAATATCCAGGCAGACCCTTTTCATTTCTGCAATATCATTTGGAATATTTTGGATAATGCCTTCAAATACAGCGATGACAAACCCGAAATAAAAATTCAGCTCGAGCATTATAAAAGTCATGTTGATATCAGTTTTGCCGATCATGGAATTGGGATTCCACGACAATACAGGAAAAAAATATTCACTCGTTTTTTCCGTATTCCGACGGGCAACATACATAATGTAAAAGGATTCGGACTTGGCCTCGATTATGTAAAAAAAATTATTGACGGCCATGGATGGAAAATCAGGGTGATTGAGAATTCGCCTAAAGGAAGTATTTTTACACTAACTATACCTGATTAGCTATGGATTTTACAGGAAAAAAGATTCTTTTGGTTGAAGATGACAGCACGCTGAATTTTATTATCTGCGATCATCTTTCAGAAGCAGGATATGAGGTAACGGAAACCAACGATGGAGAGAAAGCCTTTAAGATCTTTACAAACGAGAGTTTCGACCTTTGTCTTTTTGACGTCATGTTGCCAAAACTGGATGGTTTTTCCCTGGCAAAAAAAATAAGAGAAACCAACCAGGTCGTACCTATCTTGTTCCTGACCGCCAAATCGCTTCCTGAAGATAAAATAAACGGTTTTACTTTAGGTGCCGATGATTATATCACTAAACCCTTTCGAATGGATGAACTGCTGATGAGGATCAAGGTATTCTTAAAACGAAGCCAGCCTCTCGACAGCTTCCTTCCGGAAGTAAAAAGCTGTAAGGTGGGAAAATTCGATTTCTATTATGACAATCTTACCCTCCTGGATCAAGATACCTGTAAAATATTGACCTATAAGGAAGCCCAGCTTCTGAAATATTTTTGTGAGCATTCCAATACGGTACTCAACCGGTCAGAAATATTGAAGAACGTATGGGGCTCTGACGATTATTATCTGGGCAGAAGCCTTGATGTTTTTATCTCCCGCTTGCGAAAATATTTAAATGGTGATCCGGACATCAAAATCCTCAATATCCACGGGATTGGTTTCCGCTTTAACGCGACTATTAAAACACAATAGCCACAGAATCAGGAAAATGCCTTTTCATTAATCTGCGACTGCTTACACTTGGGTTCAATTCACTCATCTCCAAACGAAACCCCCATTTGCCTTGCCTTTACAATAAGCGGATGATCTTCTTCCACGAACCGGAGGCGGTCACTGATCTCGTTAAGAGGAATAGTAATCAGATTGTTATTTTTTATAGCAACCATGGTTCCGAAGTCACCCTGTGCAATGCACTGCGCAGCAAATGCACCATACCGGGTAGCAAGAATCCGGTCCATCGGACTTGGGCTTCCTCCCCTCTGAACATAACCCAATACGGTTTCCCGGGTTTCGATGCCGGTGTAAGTATGAATGGCTTCAGCCACATAACGTCCGGCAGACTGTTCTCCGGGATGATTAATTCCCTCAGCCACAACCACGATCGAATAAGCCTTTTTACTCTCAAAACGCTCCTCAATCCTTTTGCATACCGATCTGATGTTATAATCCAGCTCAGGTAACAGGATGATATCACCTCCGCCTGCCATCCCCGCATATAATGCAATCCAGCCAGTATGATGGCCCATTACTTCAATGATCATTACCCGCTGATGTGAGTTTGCAGTGGTATGTAAACGATCAATCGCTTCAGTGGCAATCTGAATGGCCGAATCAAAACCAAAAGTGACATCAGTTCCCCAAACATCATTGTCGATCGTTTTCGGAATGCCAATCACGTTTAATCCTTCCTCCATTAATCTCTCGGCCGTTTTCATAGTCCCGTTGCCTCCGATACAGACCAGGGCGTCCAGACTAAGTTCATGATAGTTATTTTTGATCAGCTCGGGCTTTTCATTATCGCCTTCTTTGACAAACTTGTATGGCTTCTCCCTTGAAGTTCCCAAAATGGTTCCTCCCAATGTCAAAATGCCGGAAAGATTGTGTTCTTTTAACTGTACATACTCCTTCTCAATAAGACCCGAAAATCCGGCAGTGAATCCAATCACCTCCATCCCGTAATTCACGATGGCCGTTTTTCCAACTCCTCTTATCGCAGCGTTCAATCCGGGACAGTCTCCGCCGGCTGTCAAAATTCCAATTCTCTTCGGTTTTCGTGTATTCATATTTTCAACGCTAAATTACCTTTTTATACAGAACTTTATACTGCCGAAATAATATCTCTGATCAGGTGCAGATAATATCTCTGGTCAGTCCAATCCCTCTTTTACCTTAAAAAAACTATCGAAATTAATAAAACAAATTGTCATTTCTGAACGACACAGCTATTTTTAAAGCTTAAATCCATGAACGGTTCGCGATCACGAAATTAAACAGTGCTGTTTAATTTCTGTACGATTCTGCGGTCGAGTTGTTATGCGCCAAGAAGATTTTTTTATTAATTTCGTAAATTATATTGTGACTATTTCAAATTCATTCAATAACCTAAAATTCAATTCAAAATGAGAAAAGTTTTTTCATACCTGTTAACCGGAGTTTTATTTCTCGCCATTGCTTGCACAGGCGGCCAGAAAAAAACCGGAACTATTACCGAAGCGCAAGATTCAGCTAAAGTTGAAGAAGTGGCAGCCGATAACACCCTGACCAGCGCAGAACAGCAGGAGGGATGGAAGTTACTGTTTAACGGACAAAATGCAGAAGGATGGCGTGGTGTAAACAAAACTGTTCTTCCGGCTGCATGGATTGTTTCCGATGGAACTTTAATGTGTCAGGGATCAGGGAAAGGAGAAGCCGGAGCTGACAATGGCGGAGATATCCTTTATGACAAGAAATTCAAGAATTTCCATCTTAAACTGGACTGGAAAATTTCAGAAGGCGGAAATTCAGGTATCTTTTATCTGGGACAGGAAGTTGCAGACTGGCCGATTTATAAAACCGCTCCTGAAATGCAAATTCTGGATAACGAACGCCATCCTGACGCTATGCTGGGAAAAGATGGTAACCGTAAGGCAGGTTCCCTTTATGACCTCATTCCTGCAAAACCTCAAAACGCAAAGCCTGCAGGCGAATGGAATAATGTTGAAATTATCTGTTTTAAGGGAACTGTTGTACACAAGCAAAATGGTGCCACTGTTGTCGAATATCATTTATGGACTGACGACTGGAAGGCAATGGTAGCTGACAGTAAATTTCCGGCGCTGAATGAAAATTTTGCCAATGTGGCTGAAGAAGGCTTTATTGCTCTTCAGGATCATGGCGACAGCGTTTTCTTCAAGAATATCAAGATCAAAGAGTTGTAAGATTTGGAGCTAAAAAGAAAAAGGGGCTGTTAAACAGCCCCTTTTTCTTTTTAGCTCCAAATCTGAGTCTTCGATTAAACAGTTTTTGTACCTTTACCCCCCGATTAACAAAAAGATAGCTTACCGGCTCATGCAAAAAATGAAATTTGATATAATTATTGCCGGCAGCGGGCTTGCGGGCCTTACAGCTGCATTTCATGCGTCAAAATACGGTACGGTCGCCCTGATTACAAAATCAGAACTGGATACCAGTAATTCCTATTATGCTCAGGGAGGTATTGCGGGAGCCATAGGCGAGGATGATTCTACTGCATTACATTTTGAAGATACACTCGTTGCCGGCCGGGGGCTTTGCGAAAAGGAAGCGGTTGAAATCCTCGTCAATGAGGGGCGCGATCGCATCCTGGAACTCATCGGTATGGGAATGCAATTTGATAAAGCAGATGGGAAACTGGTTCTCGGACTTGAAGGAGGACACAGTAAAAGGAGAATACTACATGCAGGAGGCGACGCTACCGGAAAAGAGCTCACCTGTTTCATGCTAAAAAAAGTTCTTGAACAAAAATCGATTCATATTTTTGAATATACCGCCATTACAAAGCTGATTATTCAGGAAGGCGTTTGCAAGGGCGTCCAGGCTTTGGATTTCACAAACGGTAACAACATTATTTTCGAAGCGCCTGCCTGCATTCTGGCCACAGGAGGACTTTCCCGCATTTTTAGCCGGACCACAAATCCACATACCGCTACAGGCGATGGAATAGCATTGGCATATGAAGCAGGCGCACAGCTGGAAGATATGGAATTTATACAGTTTCATCCCTCTGCGCTTTGTATCGAGAACCAGGATGCATTCCTGATCAGTGAGGCAGTCAGGGGTGAAGGCGCATGGCTCCTCAATAAAAAAGGAGAACGCTTTATGAAAGAAATACATCCCCTGGCCGAACTGGCTCCGCGCGATGTAGTGGCCTTTTCAATCTATCAGCAAATGAAGAAAGATCAGCAGCCATTTGTATTCCTTTCGCTCAAGCATCTTGATCCGGTAAAGGTAAAAAGACGTTTTTCCAATATTTTCAAAAAGTTGATGGAATTTGACTATGATATGACCACCGATCTGCTGCCGATTGCTCCGGCAGCCCACTATATGGTTGGAGGTGTCAAAACAGACCTGAACGGGGAAACAAACATCTCCGGACTATTTGCCTGTGGTGAAGTCGCTTCAACAGGCGTAATGGGGGCAAACAGACTCGCCAGTAACTCGCTGCTGGAATGTCTGGTTTTCGGAAAACGGGCGAGCGAAAAGGCAGCATCATGTAATAAAAAGGAGGTTCATGTCGCCGAACAGAAGACAATCACTAACCTAAAGGAATATGAAGCCTTTTTTCTCAGTATTAAAAACGAAATCGCCGATCTGGTATCAGACAAAGTGGGTATTGTCAGAAATGAACAGGACCTGAATGATGCTTTGGTCCGTCTTGATGAAATCAGATCAAAGATCAATCCGGCTATACCGGACTATAATTTATTAAAGTGTAGCCAGGTAACCAAGATTTGTGAATTGATCATTCAATCCGCTTTATTGAGGAAAGAAAGCAGGGGCGGTCATATCCGTGAAGAATATAAACAGGAAGATCCCGACTACAGAGTACATATCATTCAACAAAAAGATAAAGATCCTGAATTTATTCCCATAAAAAAATGAACATACAAGAAATAGAAGCTGCTGAAAAACTAATTAACATGGCTATCCAGGAGGATGTGGCCACGGGTGACATTACCACCGATAATCTGATCCCTTCGGACATCAGGAAAAAGGCCTTCATGGTTGCCAAAACCAATGGCACAGTGGCCGGACTACCGGTTGCAGAAATGGTTTTCCGAAAGCTTGATCCGAAATTGGTATGGAACCCGGAAGTGGAGGAAGGTAGTCATCTAAAAAAAGGAGACATCATTGTTCGCTTTGAAGCCAGTTACCGTGCCCTTTTGACAGGTGAACGCACGGCATTGAACTTTCTTCAGCGGATGTCGGGGATTGCCACCTTATCGTTTCAATACACTGAAGCAGTTGCAGGCTACAAAACGATTATCCTCGATACAAGAAAAACGCTGCCGGGATTTCGTTTGCTTGACAAATATGCAGTCAAAACAGGAGGTGCAACCAATCACCGCATTGGGCTATTTGATATGGTCATGATCAAGGACAACCATATTGACATAGCCGGAGGAATTACTCCTGCAATCAAACAGATCAGGTCAAAAATATCAAAAGGAATCCTGATCGAAGTCGAAACCACAAGCTTGCAACAGGTACAGGAAGCAATCGATGAGAAGGCCGATATCATTATGCTTGATAATATGGATATTAAAACAATGACCAGGGCAGTGGAAATGGTAAACGGAAGAGCAAAGGTCGAAGCGTCAGGAAATATGACTATTGAAAGACTAAAAGAAGTTGCAGCAACAGGAGTAGACTATATTTCTGTCGGAGCGTTAACACACTCTGTACAGGCATTGGACATCAGTCAGCGAATTGAAATATGAATCTGGTTATTGACATCGGCAATACGCGCATTAAGCTGGCTGTCTTTAACGATGATGACCTCATGTTTAACGTGCCGCTCGACGAGCTGAAAGTTAATGATCTTCAGCTTTTGCTGGACGAGTATCCTCAACTAAACAAGGCCATCCTTTCGTCCGTCCGGAATTATCCGGATGAGATACACCGTTTTCTCAGTTCTTCATTTGGGTTGTTTATCGAATTTACCCCTCTGACTCCGATACCTATTGCCAACCTTTACAAGACTCCTGAAACACTGGGCATGGACAGATTGGCCGCGGTAATAGGAGCATCCTGTTTTTTCCCGGGAGAAAATATTCTGGTAATCGATGCCGGGACAGCTGTCACTTATGATCTGATCACAAAAAACAACGAATACCTGGGAGGAAATATTTCACCGGGGTTGGGGATTCGGTTTAAAGCCCTCAGTCAATTTACAGCGAAGCTACCTTTGGTAACACCACAAATGGAATTTCAAGCGATGGGAAAAGATACTGAATCGGCAATAAGAGCGGGAGTTCAACTGGGACTCCTGTTTGAAGCAGAACAAACTATTCAATATTTTAACACTATTTACGCAAATTTAAAGGTTATTTTTACGGGAGGCGATGCGGAATTTTTTGATAAAAATTTAAAAAATACCATCTTTGTGCAATTTAATCTTGCATTATTTGGTTTAAATAAAGTTTTAGAGTATAATCTATAACTTGGCATATATTTTGATTCAATGCCTTAGGTAAAATATTTTATCTTAGCGTTTTAACAGGAAGTTAATCCGGAGGCCGTCATTGGTGATATTTTTCGTATAGATTATTCGGAAATTAAAATTATTTTTGACAGCCTGGATAATAATAGTTTAAAAAGGGAAAGACAATTTTAAAATGAATAAGTTTTGACAGAAAAACTCTCTTTTGAAGGCTGATCAATACTATTTCATAAGGACAATAAAACTAAAAGTAATATAAAATGAAATCTTTGCTAACAAAAACAAAACTACCCGCTTTAGTCTTGGCTTTGCTGATGAGCATGTCGGCCTATGCACAACGGGTAATTACAGGGACTGTCTACCGGGAAGGGAAAGTTGCTGCCGGTGTGACCGTTGAGGCCCACAAATCATCTGAGGTGTTCATGACAAGCTTCGATGGGAAATATAAAATAACGGCAGACGATAAAAGTAAATACCTGAAATTCACTTTTATTGATGATTCAAGAAAAGTTGACATCGAAAATAATCCAAGTAATGTCATCGACTTTAGTTTCGATGGTGATCTCCCGACCAGCCAACAAGGACAGTCCGGAGAATCGAGCGAAGCGGGGGTTGATACAAGAACAACTGATGAGTTGGTGAAAGCGAAGGTGACCGAGTTTATGAGCACGTATACGATGTATGATCAATCCTATAAGCAAAATGATTTTAAATCGGCATTGGGTCCATGGAGACTTCTGTTTAACAAGTACCCAAAATCGTCTATCAACATTTATATTCACGGCGCTAATATGTATTCGTCTCTCATAAAGTCAGCCCCCGACCAAGCTTCGAAAGATGCCTATATTGATACGCTGATGATGGTGTATGACAAACGGCTTAAATATTTTGATCAAAAAGGCTTTGTGCTGGGGCGAAAAGCGACCGATTATCTCGAGTACAAGCTCTACAATCAGGACATGACTGATGAACAACTGAAAACTGTTCTCAAAACCGCCTATAATGAGCTGAAAGAATCTATCCAATTGGAAAAAAGCGAAACAGAAATGGCTGTATTGGTGGTATACATGCAGGTGACAAAAAGGTTATTCGGCATGGACGAGCTAAAAAAAGAAGACGTGGCCGCCAATTACGACTTAGTATCGGGCGTTGTAGATGCTAACCTGGCAAAAGATCCTAAAAACGAAAAGTTCAAGCAATCGAAAAGCATGATTGATGAAGTGTTTCAGACCAGTGGTGCAGCCGACTGCGAGGCTCTGTTAGCCTTATATACTCCAAAATTCGATGCCATTGCAAAGGACGTGGACGCCTTGAAAAATATGCTGCGTGTTTTAGGCAAGCGGGAGTGTACGGATGGTGACCTGTATGCCCGTGCTTCTGAAAAACTTTATGCACTGGACCCATCACCTGAAGCAGCATTTAACATGGCCCGCCTGTTCATGAAACGTGATGAGTTCAATAAGGCCAAAGAATATTATCAGAATGCCATAGCTGCTGAAACAGATAAAGAATTGCTTGCCAAATATTATTATGAACTGGCTGCCTTCACTTTTGCGAAAGAATCTAACTTTCAGCAAGCCCGTGCGTATGCCAGGAAAGCATTGGAAAATAATCCGAATGATGGAGAAGCGTTAATACTGATCGGCGATATCTATGCGCATTACAGCAAAAATTACGGGAAAGATGAATTCGATCATTTATCATTATATTGGTTAGCGGTTGATTATTATGAAAAAGCCAAGCGGGTTGACCCGGAAGTTTTCTCTAAAGCCAACGGCAGGATCAATACCTATAAGGTTTATTTCCCGGACAAGGAAACCCTGTTCTTCGGAGGATATCAGGATGGACAGACCATCACTTACGGCAGTTGGATTAATGAGACAAGCAAAGTTCGTGCAAGAAAATAATTCATACAAGCAAAGAAGATATTCATATACAAGCATTGCAGTTTTCCTGTTAGGATCTGCAATGCTTTTCTTTTCGTGTGAGAACAAAATAGAAAGGATCAAAGAGTTGTCTACCAGTGAAAGGCTGCCAACCATGGAGGCAGAAAATTTTGAAATGCTCAAATCAGACTCTTCTATTGTAAAATTCAGGTTGAGCACGCCCCTGATGATTGAATATAGCCAGAACGACGGAGATGAGGTGTCGTACACGGAGTTTCCCAAAGGAGTTAAAATAGAACAGTTCGGGCCGAACATGAAGGTTAGTTCAAAAATGACTTCCGATTATGCCCAGTTTTTTCAAAAAGAAGAAAAATGGGTCGCAAAAAATAATGTGGTCCTCATCAATCAAAAAGGAGATACACTTAAAACAGAAGAGCTCATCTGGGAAGGAAAAACAGGAAAAATCTATTCCGATAAATTTGTAAAAGTCATTGGAACAGATCAGATCATTAACGGAATTGGTTTTGAATCGGATCAAAGTATGACCAATTGGCAAATTAAAAAAATACGGGAAAGTTCATTGTACCTGGAAGTAAACGAGTAGCGAATGGAAATTCTCCTTGTCATTCTTGTTTCCCTTTCTCTTTCTGCTTTTTTTCCTGGAATGGAAATTGCCTTTGTTTCGGCTAACAAGCTGTGTTTTGAACTGGATAAAGAAAATCATTCACTCAGCTCACGCATTCTGAGTTTTTTTTCCGGAAATTCCAGGCAATACCTCGCGACGGTGCTAATCGGGAGATATATCTCACTGGCCATGTTCGGCCTGGCATTCTTCGAACAAACAGAAGGCATACTTTACCATTTTACCCATTCAGGTCCTGCAGTAATTCTAATCCAGACCGTTTTTGCCGCTTTCACTATTTTGCTCACCGCTGAACTCATCCCCCGTGCCTTTTTTCGATTTAATCCAAACACGATCATTCGGGCCGGCGCAGTTCCGCTCTTCCTTTTTTACTGTTTATTTTATCCGTTGTCATGGCTGATTGACCGATTTTCAGGTACCTTATTTCTTAAAATTTCCCCTAAACGCGGAAATAAAGAAACCGAAACGCTTTTTTTTCGCAAGACTGATCTTGAACACTTTACTTATAAAGAACAAGATCATACCCCGGTGCATCATGAAGAGCATATTGACAAAGAAATTAAGCTTTTTCGTAATGCGATGGACTTCTCTAAGGTTAAATTGCGTGAAATTATGGTGCCCCGTACAGAAATAGCTGCACTCGACATCAATTCGAGCTATGATGATCTCAGGCAGAAATTTATCGAAACCGGTTACTCCAGGATCCTCTTTTTCCAAGACAATATTGATAACATCATTGCCTATATCCACCATTCCACGATCTTTTCCAACCCTGAATCGATCCGGTCGGTCATGAAACCCGTTATGATTGTTCCAGAAACCATGTCAGCAAGCAGATTACTAAGCACTTTTATTCAGCAGCATCGCAGTATTGCAATTGTCGTGGATGAATTTGGAGGAACTTCGGGTATGGTAACCAGTGAAGACATCCTGGAAGAAATATTTGGGGAGATTGAAGATGAACATGATACAATCGATTGGGTTGAAAAGCAAATTAACGAAGACGAATATATTTTCTCCGCAAGGATCGATCTGGATGCGCTAAATGAAAAATATGACCTGGCTTTTCCGCTGGATGAAAACTATGAAACCCTTGCCGGATACATCCTCTTTCACTATGAAAGCATTCCTAAAACCAACACGGTAATCACGATCGGAAAATTCCGCTTTAAGATACTAAAGGCAACCAGTACCCGGATTGATATGGTCAATCTGAAGATTATATCCGGACAAAAGTAAGAAAGCGCCCTGCCGGTAAGAAACTATTTTCTTCCACGCCATTCCGTTAAAATAAAAAACTAATTTTAAAGATTAAAATCTAAAATTATTATCTTCGTAGCGCAAAAATTCAAAATAAAAAAACATAATTCAATTAATTTTCGATAATGGCTACCTTACAGAGAATACGAAATCGTGCTGGCATATTAGTAGCAGGTGTTATTGGTCTGGCGTTACTTGCTTTCATTCTGGGTGACATGTTAAACGCAGGAAGTTCCCTGATGAGACCTTCTCAGATGAAAATCGCTGAGATTAACGGAAAATCGGTTCAATATCCAGATTTTCAGAAAAAAATAGAAGAAACTGCTGAAATTTACAAGATGAACAGCGGGCAGACCCAACTTGACGACAATGCCTGGATGCAGGTTCGGGAGCAAGTATGGCAGGATTTTGTCCGTGAAGCGGTAATGAGCGATGTTTATGACGAACTGGGATTGACAGTTAGTTCGGACGAACTTTTTGATATGATCCAGGGATCAAACATTCATCCGATTATCCGACAGCTTTTCACAAATTCCCAGACGGGGCAGGTCGATAAGTCGGCTATTCTTCAATTTCTCAAGTCACTTGAAAACAATGCAACAGATCAACGGAAAGCATACTGGCTCTACATTGAAGAACAAATCAAAAAAGAAAGAATCCTCACCAAATACAACAATCTGATCCGACAAGGACTTTACGTCACGAAAGCGGATGCGGACTCTGAATTAAAAGCAAAAAATAAAACTGCAAATATCCGTTACATCAGTGTTCCTTACACTTCTATGTCAGACAGTGCAGTGAAAGTAACAGACAAGGAACTGAGAGATTATTACAAAGCTCATCAGGACGAATATAAACAAGCAGCATCAAGAACAATTGAATATGTCACCTTCCCTGTCGTCGCTTCTCCGGAAGATGATCAGAACACAAAAAAATGGATCGAAGATATCAAAGCAGAATTTGCTTCAGTGAAAGACAATGAAGAATATGTGAATGTGAACTCAGATGTCCGGTTTGAGAATATTTATCAAAAGAAAGAGGATTTAACTCCTGAGCTTGCAGAACTGGCATTTAGCGATGAAGCAGGTCAGGTGTATGGACCCTACAAGGAAGGAAACGCTTATAAGCTCGCCAAGGTGGATGATCTCAGGGACCTTCCTGATTCAGTTCAGGCACGTCATATCCTGATCAGACCTGAGACTGCAGGAAGCTATGATAAAGCTCTGGCTTTGGCCGACAGCTTGAAATCGTTAATAGAAAAAGGCGCCAGTTTTGCCGGTCTGGCAGGACAATATTCTGAAGATCCCGGATCAAAAGTCAAGGGAGGTGATCTGGGATGGTTCCGCCGGAATCAGATGGTGAAACCTTTTGAAGAAGCATGTTTCAATGGTGAAATAAACAAAGTATATTCTGTCACCACCCAATTCGGGGTACACCTGATCCAGCCAACACAGAAAGGGAAATTAGTAAAACAGGTCAGATTGGCGATTCTTACCCGCAATATTGAGCCAAGCACCCAGACTTATCAGAAAATCTATGCTCAGGCGAGCAAGTTTGCCAGTGAAAGCCAAACAAATGAAGCTTTCCTGAAAGCTGTAAAATCGCAAAACTTAACAAAAAAAGTCGCACAGGTGGAGGAAAACCAACAGGAAGTTGTTGGCCTTGTTCAGTCACGGCCGTTGGTTCGTGCAGCTTTTTTGACTGACGACAATAATGTATTGGAAAATAATGAAGGCTCCACAATTTTTGAATTCGGAAATAATTTTGTGGTAGCCACTTTAGTTGCAATAAACGAAGAAGGGATTGCTCCTTTCGAAGAAGTAAAACCGAGAGTAGAACTTGCCGTAAAAAGAGCAAATAAAGCAAATGCCTTATTTGCTAAAACTCAGGAAATCGCAAAAGGAAATACACTGGAAGTGACTGCTCAAAAACTAAATACAGAAGTAAAAGATGCAAACGACATTAATTTCAGCATGTATACCATCCCCGCTCTTGGAGTTGAACCGGCAGTAACCGGTACCGTTGCCGCCCTGGAAAAAGACAAGGTTTCTCCTCCAATCAAAGGGAATACCGCCATTTACCTGATTAAAATTACATCTTTAACCGAAACAAAGGATGAAAATATAGAAGCAGAACAGCAGCGACTAAGCCAGGCACTTGGATACAGGGCAAATTATCAGGCATTTGAGGCACAGCGTAAGTCGGTTGAAATTGAAGACAGAAGATCAAAATTTTATTAACAGGAAATTCATAGCATGCAAAAAAGCAGATCAGAAGATCTGCTTTTTTTGTTCTTTGTTACAGATATTTCTTAAATTTGGATAAATCTTACATACATGAAAGCGAAAGCATTATTCTTCCCGACGCTGTTTGCTATGCTCTTCATGAGTTGCCAAAGCCCTGACGGAAAGATTTATCTGTTTTCATATTTCAAGGAGAATGGTCAGGATGGCCTCCATCTGGCATTTAGCCGTAACGGATATCATTGGAACGTCTTGAAAAATGATCAACCGTTCTTAACACCAAAAATTTCAAATGAGAAACTCATGCGTGACCCTTGTGTAATCATTGGTGCCGACAACAGATTCCATATGGTTTGGACCGTTAGCTGGAATGGAAAAGGAATTGGTTACGCGTCGTCCGACGATCTGATAAACTGGTCAGATCAGCAATATATTCCGGTCATGGAACATGAACCCGATGCGCTGAATTGCTGGGCTCCCGAGATTGTTTACGATAAAGGTTTGGATCGTTACATGATTTACTGGTCAACAACTATTCAGGGACGTTTCGCTCAGGGAGACACGATGGGAGATGCTAAATACAATCACCGGCTGTATTATACCATCACCAGGGATTTCAAAACCTTCAGCGAAACGAGGTTACTGTACGATGAAGGATTTAACGTGATCGATGCTACCATCCAAAAAGCAAATGGCCGATATTATATGTTCCTGAAAGATGAAACCAAACGCCCGGTGAAAAAGCATATCCGTATTGCAGCAAGCGATTCCCTCACCGGTGGTTATAGACTGATAAGTAAACCCATTACCCCTGACTGGGTGGAGGGACCTACAGTAACAAAAGTGGATGGTTACTGGGTGGTATTCTATGATGAATATACCCGTCATCATATGGGAGCAGTCAGATCGAAAGATCTTCAGAACTGGGAAATTATTACTGATTCGATCAATTTTCCACAGGGAGCCCGGCACGGAACCGTTTTCAAAGTAAAAGAACGTGTCCTGGAAAAACTATTGCAAGAATGACGCCAATTACGGCAACCAGCTCCGTCCGGGCGTTAACCTCTTCGTGGCTTTCTTTTTCCGAAAGCTGAGGGGTGCCGTTTCTTTTCATGGAAGGCTCCTTTGAACTCAGGGTCTTCAAGTTTCCGCTGCCTGTCTATCAATCGTAACTGATCTTGTTGCTCCGACCGGGTGGTTGCTTCGATCACCACACCTTCAGGAATCTGTTTCTCCGCAACTTGCATCCGGATTAGTTCTTCAATTTTCCTGAGATGATATTCTTCCGAAGGATCTACCAGTGAAATGGCTTCTCCTGTATTGTTTGCACGGGCCGTACGTCCGATACGATGGACGTAGTCTTCAAAACGCGGAGGCAAATCAAAGTTGATGACATGCGAAACCATTGGAACATCGAGGCCGCGTGACGATAAATCGGTGGAGATCAGGATTCGGATCTCACCATCTTTAAAGGCATTGACCGCGTTAATGCGGGTATTCTGCCCCTTATTGGAATGCAAGATGCGTTTTTCTCCTTCCACTTTCCGGCGAACCACCTGAAAAACCTGCTCTGCGTGCTCTTTCGTCGTGACAAAGATCAGCACCCGACTAAAGGTCTCCTCATCTTCAAGCAAGTTCCGGATCAGATTTAGTTTTGTCCTATAGTTCGGTACCCTATAATACGATTGCTGCACCAATAAAGCAGGCGTAGCCGAAGGAGCAACTTCAATACGTTCCGGAAAAGCCAGAAACTCACGCGTCATTTCTTCGACTTTCTCATTAAACGTTGCTGAAAAAAGGAGGTTTTGCCGTTTTGGAGGAAGGACTTCAAATAATTGCCTGATCTGAGGAATAAACCCCATATCAAGCATCCGGTCTGATTCATCGATGACCAGCGTCTTAACTTTTTTCAATGATAGTACTCCGGCCCGGTACAAATCCCAAAGTCTCCCGGGAGTAGCAACAAGAATATCAATACCCGGCTTAATCAGTTCTGCATGTTTCGTCCATCCAATACCCCCATAAACAGCTGCATGGCGTAAATTACTATAGGTTGTCAGTTTTTCAATGTCCTCCCCTACCTGAATGGATAATTCCCGCGTAGGAACCAGGATCAGAGCCCGGGGATCCTCTCCTTCGGCTTTCACCAGCTTCGTGAAAAGCGGCAACAGGTATGCTGCTGTCTTGCCCGTTCCCGTTTGTGCAATTCCCACCACATCGTTCCCCGAGCGGATCACAGGTATTGCTTTCTCCTGAATGGGAGTGGGTTGTTCAAAGCCTACCTCATTCAATGCCTTCAGGATAGACTTGCTGATTTTTAATTCTTCGAAAGTGATCATCGGGCAAAGATAATAATTACCGGCAAGAGTTTAGTCGGAAGACGTATATCAAGTAGTCAATAGTGAGTAGTGAGCGCTCCGGTGTCCGGTCTCCATTCTCCGCTATGCGCCATGCTCTGTGCTCTGCGCAATCCTCAGCGCTTCAGTTTGTATATTTTCCCGGGAAGGCTCAGTACAATCCCGCTAAATTCAAGACCAAGCAACAGTGAAGAAACCTGCGCTGCCGGCATTATTACCCGCTGACAGATATCATCGATCGAGAAGGCCTTTTCTTGTATCGAATCCACGATTTTTTGTTCGTCAGGCGTCAGATCAGAAAACAAAAGGGATTGAACCACCGCCGGCCTGTCTATTTCCGGTTGCCACGACATGAAATATTCCAAATCATCCAGACTACTGATCAGGCCTGCTTTATTTTGCCTGATCAGTTCATTGCATCCCCTCGAATAAGGATCGGTCGCCCGTCCGGGCACAGCAAAGACATCCCGGTTATAAGACCCTGCAATATCGGCTGTAACAAGAGCGCCTCCGCGTTCTGCGGACTCAACGATGACCACTGCATCTGTCAGGCCCGCGATAATCCTGTTGCGTCGTAAAAAATTCTGTCTTTCGATTTCAGTATGGCTTAAAAAATCAGTCACCACCCCCCCTTCTTTAAGCATCTTCTCCGCAACCGGCCTGTGAAGCGAAGGATAAATCTGATCCAGACCATGCCCCAGTACTCCAATTGTCGGTACGCCGTGTTTTAAGCAAGCCTTGTGTGACGCGATGTCGATCCCGTACGCCAGTCCGCTGACGACACAATAACCCCCGCGTGCAGCCATGCCCGCAATGAATTCATCACAAAATCTCCGGCCGTAATCAGTTGCATGACGCGTCCCGACAATAGCTACCATTTTATTTGCGCTGAAATCAGCTTTACCATGTGCAAACAGGATGAGAGGTGCATCCTCACACCGCTTTAACCTGGAAGGATAAGCTTCGTCCTGATAGAAAAAAGTTTTGATCCGGTGTCTCCTGATGAATTCAACCTCAGCTTCGGCCCGCTGAAGTACATTTTGATTCCTGATGTTGCCCGCTGTAATACTCCCAATACCGGGAACTTTCACTAATGTCTTTTCTCTTGCTTTAAAAATGGCTTTGGCACTGCCAAAATAAGTAAACAAGCTTTTGGCGTGGACAAATCCTACTCCCGGGATCAGAGATAAGGCAATCCTGTAACTGAGGTCTTCGCCGGTATCCATTTATTGATTTTTATGATAAATTTAGTTTATTTTTCTTTAAAAAGCAATGATCATATTTATACATTTACGGTTACAAAAGATCAACAACTAAAATTATATCGCCTCTTGGTTCTTAATTGTTAACTTTGTCCTATTCAACACATGATTTCTTGATTATGGAATCAAATATTATTTTTTCGCAGCAAGCGGAAACAGAACTTGAAAGAATTATACACAGATTTCCCCCAGGGAAAATTTTTCTTTTAACGGAAGAAATTCCTGAAAAGGTTTGTCTGCCTCAGATCCAGCACCTGCTGAACAAGCATGGAATCAGGAAACTTGTGATCGGCGGCGGAGAATCGAATAAATCAATCCGATCGGTGGAAATGGTTTGGGAATTTCTCTCCAAATCGGGTGCAGACAGGAAGTCACTCCTGATTAATCTCGGCGGCGGAATGCTAACCGACCTGGGAGGATTTGCCGCCTCAACCTTTAAGCGCGGGATAGCCTTCATGAACATCCCTACCACTTTGCTGGCGCAGGTTGATGCCTCGCTTGGAGGAAAGACCGGCATCAACTTTAACGGACTGAAAAATGAAATCGGTGTTTTCAGAGAACCTGATTCCGTACTGATTAACACAAACTTTCTGAAAACTATTGACCGGAAAAACTTCCTTTCAGGTTATGCGGAAATGATCAAACACGGACTTATTAAAAGTCCGGAACATTGGAAAGAGCTGCAGGAATATGATCTGGAACATATTGATTACGAAGCGCTGCAGGAAATTATTGCTCATTCAGTCACTGTAAAAGACTGGCATGTTCAAAATGACCTCACTGAAAAAAACATTCGTAAAGCCCTGAATTTCGGGCACACTGCCGGCCATGCATTTGAAAGCTATGCCCTGTACCGGAACAAGCCAATCTTACATGGTTATGCGGTGGTATACGGGATAATCATTGAGTTGTACCTGTCGTGCTTGAAAACAGGCTTTGATGAAAAAGAAATGAACTTTATCTCGGACTGGCTACTCAATCTTTACGGAAAATTTGAGATCACCGGAAATGACTATGAAGCGCTCTATGAGCTGATGACCCATGATAAAAAAAACGAAGCCGACCGCATCAATTTTACACTACTCTCGAAAATTGGGCAAGTGGCGATTAATCAGGATTGTTCAAAAGAACTGATCTTTAAAGCGCTCGACGCCTACAGAGAGAAGGAGTAAGAGTGCAAAGCACAGGGAATGGGTATCGCGGAGAACAGAGACGGGAGAACGGAAAGAGCATTAAAATCACGCTTTTCGCCTAAAGGATTGCAGTTAGTCAAATCGAAAAAAATTACGTATGAAACGAACCATGAACGCCGCGGTTTACGACCAAGGGAATGTTTATATGCGAGTTCCATACGTCGATGTCCTTGAAAAAGCGATGAAGTTTAGTACGCAAATTATACACAGTTAAGTTGAAACTATAAACTTATGAAACGAGCCATGGAAACCGCGGTTTACGCCCAAGATGATGTTTATTGGCGAGTTCCATACCGTTGAAAGTGCGTCCTGAAGAGGTGACGACAAAACGCAAATTGTAGTTGGTAATTTGAAAATACAAACGTATGAAATACAGCCTTTCAAAACCGGATCAACGCATCGGCGGGATCATTGACCTGCCTTCGTCCAAGAGTATCTCAAACCGGGTACTGATCATTAATGCACTCGCTTACAGCCCTTATGCAGTCAGAAACCTGTCAGACAGTGATGACACCAGGGTGATGCAACAGATCTTCAGTTCCAATACCCATATTTTTGATATTGGTCATGCAGGAACCGCTATGAGGTTCATGACCGCGTTCCTTTCGAAAATTGTCGGAGAATGGATACTGACCGGTTCAGAAAGAATGAAGCAACGGCCCATCGGGATACTGGTAAATGCGCTGACCGAACTGGGAGCGAAAATTGAATATCTTGAAAAAGAAGGCTTTCCCCCATTAAAGATACTGGGATCTCGTTTAAAAGGAAAAGTACTTGAACTGGATGGCAGTGTCAGCAGCCAGTACATCTCGGCCCTGCTCATGATCGGCCCCACGATTGAAGGCGGTTTGACCCTCCGCCTGAGAAACAGGACTACCTCGCGTTCCTATATCGCGATGACGTTGGAACTGATGAAACTGTTTGGCATTGACTATATATGGAATGAAAGCGAGATCCGGATTAAAGAACAAGATTACCAACCCATCGATTTTACGGTTGAAGCAGACTGGTCCGGAGCTTCATATTGGTACCAGTTACTCGCATTAGCCAATGAAGGAGAGGTAGAGCTTCGCAACTTGCGATTGCCCAGTTTGCAGGGCGATTGTATTGTTGCAGACTGGTTCCGTTCGTTTGGGATCGAGAGCCTATTTACAGGAAAAAGCGTGCTTATCACAAAAAGGAATTTTAATTACCCGGACTTCCTAAATCTTGATTTCACAGAAAACCCGGACATTGCACAAACGATGGCCGTACTATGTGTGCTGAAGAAAATTCCTTTTCATTTCCGCGGATTGGAAACTTTAAAAATAAAGGAAACAGACAGGATCAATGCCTTGCAAAGTGAATTATCAAGGTTCGGGGCAAAATTAACTGAGCCGGCCCTTGGTGAACTTCAATGGGATGGAAGCTTTCCTCTCGTAAAAGAAGATATTCCGGTCATTTCAACCTATCATGATCACCGAATGGCATTGGCCTTCGCTCCCGCGGCCCTATTCGGAAAAGTGGTCATTGATGATCCTCTTGTGATCACCAAATCCTACCCTGGATTTTTTGAAGATCTCAGAAACGTAGGATTCGAGATTAACGAAGTGTAAAAAAGAATGGCTGTGTTTGCATAGAACAAAGAGAAAACCGGAGACAGGAGGACCGGTACGCGGATTTTCAGATTCCCGGATTGTCTGAAAATCTGTATACCTGAGTGTCTTATCTTGTATCTGTTTTACCTTCTTTCCCGAAAAAAAGCTGTCATCAGATCGGCACAGTCTTCACCCAATACTCCGCCGATGACTTCGGTCCGGGGATGGAGAGCATCAGGAGCGAAACGAGTAAATCCTCGTTTTTCGTCAGGAGCGCCGTATACCAGTCTTCCCAGTTGTGCCCAACCTAATGCACCTGCGCACATCACGCACGGCTCCAATGTAACATACAAGGTACATTCATTCAGATATTTGCTGCCGAGCAGGTTCGACGCAGCAGTGATTGCCTGCATCTCCGCGTGAGCCGTGACATCTGTCAATGTTTCTGTCAAGTTATGGGCGCGGCCAATTACGCGGTTCTGAGCCACAACCACAGCCCCTACCGGGATCTCTCCTTCCTCCCAGGCAAGCTGAGCTTCCCTGAATGCCCGCTTCATAAAATAAATATGATCAAAAATCTCCATGATCTTCATCAATTCGTATTAAATAACAAACCTACCACTTTAATTACTAAAATCTACGTATTTTTACAGGCAAACAATAAACAGACAGCTTTATGTACAGAACGCACACATGTGGTGAACTGCGCCCCGAACATCAGGGGATTGTGGTAACTCTTGCCGGATGGGTACAACGGAAGCGCGAACTGGGAGGAATGACCTTTGTAGACCTGCGCGATCGTTATGGAATCACACAGTTGGTATTCGATGAACATACTCCGGCCGAGATCCTCGATAATCTAAAAAAACTGGGACGAGAATATGTTATCCAGACAACAGGACTGGTTCGCGAGCGCAGCAATATAAACAAAAATATTGCCACAGGAAATATTGAAATTGAAGTTCAATCATTAACCGTGTTAAGTCCTTCAGCTGTTCCTCCTTTCACCATCGAGGACGAGAGCGACGGCGGAGATGACATCCGGATGAAATACAGGTACCTTGACTTGCGTCGAAGCCCTGTCAGGGACAACCTGATCCTGCGGTCAAAAATTGCCCATGCTGTCCGCTCTTACCTGAACGAACGAAATTTTATTGAAACAGAGACACCGGTGTTGATGAAATCCACACCCGAAGGAGCCCGTGATTTTGTTGTGCCTTCAAGGTTAAATCCAGGCGAATTCTATGCGTTACCCCAGTCCCCTCAGTTGTTCAAGCAATTACTTATGGTCGCCGGCTTTGACCGCTACTATCAGATCGTAAAATGTTTCAGGGATGAGGACCTCCGTGCCGACCGGCAACCTGAGTTTACGCAGATTGACTGTGAAATGTCGTTTGTAAAACAAGAAGACATACTCAGCCTGTTTGAAGATATGACCAGGTATCTCTTTCAAACAGTTAAAAACATCAACATTGAAAGCTTTCCCCGGATGTCATATCGTGACGCCATGGAAAATTATGGTTCAGATAAGCCGGACATCCGCTTTGAGATGACGATCGGCAACCTGACCGAAAAGGCAAGAGGAAAGGACTTTAAAGTGTTTAAAGAAGCTGCTTATACCGGGGGAATCTGTGCCTCCGGCTGCAGCGAATATTCGCGAAAACAACTGGATGAGCTCACAGAATGGGTAAAACGGCCCCAAATTGGCGCCAAAGGTCTGGTATATATCAAGTACAATAAGGACGGATCCGTCAAATCATCCATCGACAAATTCTATACAGAAGAAGAGCTTAGAAGCTGGCTCACCATTTGGAATGCAAAACCCGGTGATTTAGCGCTCTTACTTTCCGGGGAAAAGCTCAGAACTCTTAAAGCTTTAGGTGAATTGCGTCTGGAAATGGGTACGCGTCTAGGCCTTCGTGATAAAAGTGTATTCAAACCATTATGGATCATCGATTTTCCGTTACTGGAGTGGGATGAAGAAACCAAACGTTATTATGCCATGCACCATCCGTTTACTTCTCCCAAGCCCGAAGACATTCCGTTACTCGATACGATGCCGGGCGAAGTCAGGGCAAACGCCTATGATTTGGTCATAAACGGGGTTGAAATCGGAGGTGGTTCTGTCCGAATTTTTGAATCTACCCTGCAGTCCAGGATGTTCGACCTTCTTGGTTTCACGAAAGAACAGGCTCAGGCTCAGTTTGGTTTTCTGTTAAGTGCCTTCCAATACGGAGCGCCTCCTCATGCAGGTATCGCTCTGGGATTCGACCGCCTGGTATCAATGTTTGCAGGACTTGACAGCATTCGTGATGTAATTGCATTCCCGAAGAACAATGCAGGGCGCGATGTCATGAATGAATCACCGTCTCCGATATCGGATGCTCAGTTAAACGAGCTTTGTATCAGTATTAACATGAAATAATAAAAAAAGGAAGCCTGAGAGGCTTCCTTTTTTATTTAATATTATCCGAATTAATCAGCTATTTCTTTTTTTCGGGCCGAATAATTGATATGCAAAGCAGATGCTCTGCGTAATTCTTGCTTGATATCGGTGACAATACCCATTTTGGTATATTGATCAACCTTTAGCGAAGTGATCATGAAAGGCACCTCAGCTTCGTCACGAGCCTCACGTTCTGCTGTAATAAAATTAATGATATCACCCACTCCGGCAAATTGATCATTTAATTGAATCGTCGGCTCCGAGCCAAACGTTTTTTGATATTGCGGCAATGGTTCGCCCACATATATATTGCTCACCAATGATTTTTTCTCCAGTTTGGAAAGCTCCGAGGCCTGCGGAGTAGTAACTTGAACTTTTAAGCTCACGTCCCGCATCTTCACCGTTACCATGAAAAAGATAAGGATCATGAATACAATATCCGGAAGTGACGATGTAGAAATCGCCGGCAATTCCTTACCGCTGTCTTTTCTGAATTTTGACATAATTATTTCCCTCCCCCAATTTTTTTCGGTTCAGCCTCAGAAAT
>JBDKTZ010000458.1:0-2384 GCA_039679975.1 Prolixibacteraceae bacterium | reverse complement strand
GCCCTCCACGGCACCAGGGGATCTCTTCCCACACCAGGATTCCAAGACTATCGCACAGATTCAGAACAATCCCTGACTGTTGATAGTGCCCGAGCCTGATAAAATTGGCTCCCATGTCTTTGATCATTTGCATTTCCCGGCGGATCATCGCCTCGGTCATGGCAGCTCCCACGCCGGCATGGTCTTCGTGCCGGTGTGTTCCCTGCAGAAGCAAACGCTCCCCGTTCAGGATAAACGGTCCGTGTTCCTGAAATTCAAAGCTTCGGAAGCCAACATGATCGGTATACACCTGTTCACCGTGCTCCGTTTTCAGCTGAACCGAAACCTTGTACAATGCCGGATCGGAAGGCGACCACAGCTGAACTTTATTAACGAATATTTCTGCGGTGAATTCATTCTGATCAGTTCTTATTCGCTGTTCAGCGACCGGTTCTCCCTGAGGAGAGCTAAGCTGTATAAGCAAATCGGCCTGTTCATGATCGTTGTTACGAATGACACCCTTAATCTTCACACGGCCGTTTTTCAGTCCCTCGTCAGGGACGGCAAGGAGGTGAACCTGCCTGAGCGAAACTTCGGGAACATAAATGAGATTTACATACCGGTATAATCCGCCGTAGATATTGAAGTCGGACAAATCGGACGGGATCATCTCCAGGTCCCGCGAGTTGTCGCAACGAACCGAAAGCGGGATCCGGTCACCATATAGCTCCTTCAAAAGCAGATCATTTTGAACAGCCGCAACAAAATCGGTGATATCCAGTGTCCATTCGTCGTAACCACCTACGTGTTCACCCGCTTTTTGCTGCCCGATAAATACCTGGGTTTTTTGCCCGGCTCCCTCAAAATGCAATAAAATACGACCACCGGGATATGGATTATTGATTTGTAGTGTTGTACGGTACCAACCCGGACCCTGATAATAATTTACATCGGGGTCGACTGCATCTTCCGCGTTAAAACAATGAGGCAAGCTGACGTTTTCCCAAAGAGGAATGGCCGCCGGACTGTCTGGCTCGGCTTCTCTGAGCGCCTCCCATACCCCTCCAAGGTCCTGCCGAATAAACTGCCAGTTATGAGTCAACCGTTGTTGATGTAAAGAAATGTTTTGTGCCGAGAGGTCCAAAACAAGAAGAAACAGAAATAGAAGTTCAATAATTCGTTTCACAAAATTGGGTTTTCGTTTGAAGTAAAATTACCCGAATAAAAAAAAGAAACGTTGACAATCATGTGTCAAATGCTTTCAATTCTTACGCACTTTGTTGCTCATGTTTCAGGGATGAAACATAGGTAACAGACCGGAGCTGAATGGCTGAAGATCTGTTTCTGTTTTTCAAGATCAAAACAGGCGCTCTTTTGTTCTTCACTTAGATGGTCGTGTAACGCTGTTTCGATTTTTTAACCCCTTTTCGTTCTGTGTCGTATTTAGCCGCCGGGATTGTCGCATACACACAGCAGATGTCATGGTTTTGTTGCTGAAATTTGTATGGTAACAATATCTCTTCTGAAGAGGTTTTTAAAATTATCAAAGGAAAAACGTATGAGACAAGTAGTCGCCGATGCGGATTCTGATGCCGGTCATGTTGTTGAGCCTGCCGGTGGTCAGTTCGTCCAGGTAGCCGGCATTTTTTTTCCTTTTTTTTTCCTTTTTTTTCAGTATTTCAGTCCCCCTGAAGATGCTGCAGCAAGCATTAACATGAAATTTCAGATAATCCCGTAAATAAAAAACTTATTTGGGAAGTTTTTAAATTAAAAACAATAAATTTGAAATTGTTTAACCGGTAAAGCAATGACTAATGACTATTTCACTAAAAGATATCGCTCAACAATTAAATCTTTCAAAAACTGCCGTTTCGTGGATCCTTTCCGGAAAAGGAAGAGAGCGAAGATTTAGTCAGGCAACGATTGACCGTGTATTGCAGTACGCAAAAGACTTTAACTACCAACCCAATCTTCTGGCCAGAAGCTTGTCGTTAGGCTATACGGATACCATTGGACTGATTATACCTGCCCTTGGCGATACTTATTATTCCCAGTTAGCGTATGCCATTGAGACAGAGGCTGAGAAGCAAAATTTTATCCTGACTATTTGCAGTTCTGAAGGAGACGGCGAGAGAGAGAATAATCTGATTAAAGCACTAAAAGCCAAGAGAGTGGACGGACTAGTGATCGTTCCTTCAAAAAAGTCGAATTCAGGAATTTTAGAATTGATCAATGAAAAATTTCCATTTGTATTGATTGACCGGTTTTATCCCGAACTGAAAACAAATTATATTATCGTTGATAATGAAGAAAGCAGCAGGCAGTTAGTCAATCACTTAATTCAGAGGGGAAGCCGCAAAATTGCATTGGTTTCGGCTGATGTTCACCTTCTGGTGATGAAAATG